>CAKVBK010000115.1 GCA_934725285.1 uncultured Bacteroidales bacterium
GAGTTTGTCTGGCATACGGCTCGATGTACGGCAACACGGAGAAGGCCGCGCTTGCTTTGGCTTTGTCCTTGAAAAAGAGTGGGATTCCGTTCACGCTTCACAACCTCAATGAGGAAAGTTACTCGTTCGCGCTACGTGACGTGTTCAAGTACGACACACTGATTCTCGGCTCACCGACCTACAATAATGGAATATTGCCGCCTGTCCGACAGTTGATGGAGGCGATCTGCGACCGGCTGGTCAAGAACAGGAGGTTCTTTGCGTTCGGATCGTTCACGTGGGCCGCAGCCAGCGTCCGATTGCTGAACGAGATGGCAACTGCCGCTGGATTCGAGATTCTAGGTGACGGAGTAACTTTCAAGCAAGGATTCTCAACAGAGAAATTCGACTCAGAATCAATAGCTTCGCTTATATAACGCACTCGCTCGCTTTTGTTACACAATTTGGATTATGTTAAGTTAACTATTGGATAAACACTACCCTTTGATATGATTCTACAATTACTGACTCTTCTTGGCGCGCTGGCGCTCTTTGTCTTCGGGCTTGAGATGCTGAGTTCCGGGATTCAGAAAGCATGCGGTGACCGGCTCAGGCGTTTCGAGAAATGGATGACATCTGGAACGCCTTGCAAGCAGATACTTTCCGGAGCCGGAATCACGGCAGTTGTCCAGTCTTCAAGCGCCACGACGATTTTGGTGGCCAGTCTTGTCAGCGTATCTACCCTATCGCTCAAGCAAGGCATCTGCGTGATTATGGGCGCAAACATCGGTACTACCATAACTGCTTGGATAATAGCGGCTACAGGGTTCTGGCTTGATGTTACTGTTCTGGCCTTTGTGCTGCTCGGAGCCGGCTTTGTCATGACACTTTTGAAGAAACCTTTGACAAAGAACATCGGCCAGGCTGTTTTGGGACTGTCATTGGTATTCGTCGGTTTGATCTACATAAAGTCTTCTGTACCAGCGATTGAAACTGTTCCGCAAGTCGCCGCCAACATCTCCGGACTTGCCTCGCACGGAGTTGGTTCCGTGCTGATATTCATGCTAATAGGTGTTGTCATCACTTTTGTCCTTCAGTCATCCAGTGTCACGGTTGTCCTTACTATGGTACTCGCCTATCTCGGCTGGCTGACGTTCCCGATGGCCGCCGCGATGGTTCTTGGAGAGAACATAGGTACAACGATCGGAGCCAATATCGCAGCCAGCGGCGCCGGTGTTCAGGCACGCAGAGCCGCACTTGCCCACACTGTCTTCAATGTGGCCGGTGCTGTTTTTGTGTTGATCTTCTTTAACATATTCATCAAGATCAATCTTGGGCTTGTGTCCTTGTTCGGGCTTGATTCGCGGATGACAGATGTCTTTGGCATCGCCTGCGTCCACACCTTGTTCAATGCTATTTCGACGTTGGTTCTGGTTTGGTTCCGCAAGCCGTTCGCCAATCTGCTGACCATGTGGATCAAGGAGCCGGATCCGGAAAAGGGAGACTTCCACCTTAAATTCATTGGAAAGGGCAGACTTTTCGGAACTCCTTCCATCTCGATTGAGCAAGCATACAAGGAGGCAGTTAATTTCGCCACTACGGCGCAAGACGGTTTTCAGAATGTTAAACTTGCTCTGAATGAGAAAGATCCGGACAAGTTTGAGGAATACAGACAGAAACTAGTGAAGTGCGAGGAGGTGACTGACAGGTTTGAATATGAGATTGCAGCTTTCCTGAATAGTCTTACAACTGAGTCCATGAACGATCACGAGGCGCGTGAGGTTAAGGTTATCTATCGTGTGATCAGTGAGTTGGAGAGTTTGGGAGACAGCTGCGAGAACATCAGTCGCCTGCTGAACCGCCTGCATGTCCATAAGCTTGAATTTGACGATGAGACCATCAGTAAGCTTAACTTGTTGATTGGCAAGGTCAACCAAGCCTTTTCCGTGATGGTATCAAACATGAGGTCTGCCGCTGACGGTAAGCTTAAGGACATCAGCAACGCCTACAAAGCCGAGGATGTCATCAATGTGACCCGTGACACTCTTCGTGACGAGGGCATCCTCCAGATAGAGAAGGGGGCGGACAAGTTCCTGTCTATCAACTATTACCTTGACATGTTGGCAGAACTTGAGGCCATGGGGGATTTCATGATCAACATCTCCCAGTCTCTGTTCCATGAGTTTGATAATTAATATTATAGCCGATTGCGGCTGAGTGGGAATATTTATGGGAAGAAAAAGAGTCGATCTCCTGTTGGAGAACATTACTATAGAGGCTTGTGCCGCCGAGGGCAAGGCTCTTACGCATTGGAACGGAGTTGTGGTTTTCGTGCCGTTCGCAGTTCCTGGTGATGTGGTTGACATTCGTGTCACCAAAAAGAGCAAGAATTACTATGAGGGATTCATAGAGAGGATTGTCACTCCTTCTAAGGACCGCCTGGAACCATTTTGCGAGCATTTCGGAGTCTGTGGAGGGTGTAAATGGCAGCCTCTCCCCTATCCTATGCAGCTTGAGGCCAAGCGGCAGCAGGTTTATGACCAGCTGGTGCGTATCGGCCATCTGAATGTGCCGGAGATCCGTCCTACAATCCCCTCCGACAAGATCCAGTACTATCGTAACAAATTGGAGTTCACTTTCTCTTCAAAGAGGTGGCTGCTGAAAGATGAGGACATCGAAAACGTACCGGAGAACGACCGCATGGGACTGGGATTTCACGTTGGTAAGTTCTTCGACAAGGTGTTGGACATCAAACATTGCTACCTGCAAAAGGACCCGTCAAACGAAATCCGGCTGTTCATCAAGAAATATGCTGTTGATAACGGCCTGGACTTCTTTGACATCCGCCAGAACGTGGGGTATGTCAGGAATATGTTCATCCGCACCACCGACACAGGTGATCTGATGGTGATCATGTGTTTCTTCTACGAGAATCGTGAGGATCGGGAGAAAATGCTTGACGCCATCGCTGAAGCTTTCCCTCAGATCACTTCGCTTTACTACATTATCAACAATAAGTTGAATGATTCTATTGGTGATCAGGAGTGCATTCTCTACAAAGGTGAGCCGACCATCCGTGAGACAATGGAGGGACTTACTTTCCGCATCGGACCGAAGTCCTTTTACCAGACTAATTCCGAACAGGCGTACAAACTATATTCTGTCGCAAGGGATTTCGCAGAACTGACCGGGAATGAGGTTGTCTATGATCTTTACACCGGAACCGGCACGATCGCTCAGTTTGTCTCAGGAAAGGCGGCAAAGGTGATCGGCATTGAATATGTCCCTGAGGCTATCGAGGACGCCAAGGTGAACGCCGCCGCTAACGGAATCACGAATTGCGAGTTCTTCGCCGGAGACATGAAGGATGTCCTGAGCCGTGAATTCATCAAAAAGCACGGTCAGCCAGATGTGATCATTCTGGATCCTCCTCGTGCCGGCATTCATCCGGATGTCGCGAAGGTCATCCTTGAGGCCTCCCCTGCCCGTATGGTCTATGTCAGCTGCAACCCGGCCTCTCAGGCCCGTGATCTGGCTCTTTTCGCCGAGAAGTACGAGATCACCGCCGTCCAGCCGGTTGACATGTTCCCGCACACCCAGCACGTAGAGAACGTCTGCGCACTGAAACTCAGATAGCCCTGTTATATCTTCAGCTGGATATTGATCTTGCCGAGGAGTTCAGCGAGCCAGATGCATGCGAGCGAATAGATGGCGCACTTCAGAACGCCGATACCTCCGCCCAACCATTCCGGAACGGACGGTGAGATGATAACCCAAAGAGCAAGACCGATATAAGGCATCATATAGACAGATAGCGTTGCGGTTCCGGCAGGGCGGAACGGTCTGAACCAGTGTGTCAGTCCATGCTTTTCCTGTACCCTCAGCAGAGTGTAGAATGCCACTGACAGTGCGGAGGTGTAGAGACACCATGGCAGTGTGCCGATGTTTTTCGATGTGATCCACCATTGGTGCGCAAGCAGTCCGGACAGGAAAAGTGCGACGGCTGTGCAACTGCCCAACATGATCTGATGGCCTTCGGAACTCTTGCGCACACGCAGATCACAGAGCGAAAGCATCATGCCCCCCATCGCCATCAACGCGCATGATCCATTGCCCAAATGCAGGGCATCCGCAAAATTGGCGATTATGTTGTCGCCTTCGATGAGCTGAGAACCATCACGCAATCCGGTAGTCAGCATATTCAGCATCACTAGACTGGCCCATAGCAGCGGAATGATCCATTTTTTCTTTCGGCAGAGCAGATATGCAATCGCACTGAACAAGTATGCCCATCCGATGAGTCCAAGGATTCCCCACCATCCGGCTTGAATATACCCGTCGTCGCTGTTGCGGAAGGTCACAGCCAGGAATATAAGCAGAATCACACCGCACCAGCGCAGACCCTTTCGGTACCTGAATCCTTCAGGATACTTGTTCCAGACTAAAAAAAAGCCTGTTATCATCAGAATCCAGAAGGCAGCCTTGCCGTAGCCGAGAAACGGGGCGAAGTCGCCACCGGCATTCACCGTGAACACCCCCATGACTATCAGCGCGAATGTGCGTGAGAGTATGTGCCCGATGGTGGACTCACCTGAAAGTCCTTTTGAGAAACGGCGTTCCAAAGCATAAGGGATCGACATTCCCATTGCGAACAAAAACATTGGGAACACGATGTCTGACAACCCCATACCGTCTTCGAACGTGTCCGTGTGGCACAGCCAGTGCGGCACGTTGTGAACAGTCCAGAATTCGTTGACAGTGACCATGAGGAACATTGTCACTCCGCGCAGCATGTCGATGGCTCCGTTGCGCTTTCCGAGCAGGCTATTATCCATTTTCTTCAAGTGATTTATGTGATGTGCGCTGCCATAAACATCAAGCAGTGCCGGTTGCAAATATAGCCAATTATGCGCTTGGAAGAACAGCCTGTGTTCTGCTT
>CAKVBK010000116.1 GCA_934725285.1 uncultured Bacteroidales bacterium
GTATACTAGTAACTGTATGGATTGTCCGGATCATTTGCATATCCGGCAGAGGGAATTTACTGCAGAAGGGAAATAAAAATACAATGAAAATCGGATTTGATAACGAAAAATATCTGAACATGCAATCAGAACATATCCGGGAACGGATCAGCCATTTCGACAACAAACTTTATCTGAATGCTTCGGCTTCCACGGATGAGATTCTCGTGAAGCAGACCGGTTCCAAGGTTGAAGTGACAAGAAGCCTTACCATCGGCACCGCCCTTGAGGCTGAATGTGACGTCACCGCCAAACTTGTGGCGGCTCCTGAACTTCTAGACACCTACAAGCAGGCGTACTATGACGAGACCGCGAATATCCTCCCTTCGGAGATGTGCGAGATCTCAGATCCGGTGATGAAAATCTCCAAAGGGGCCAACGTCTCTCCTGAGGTTTCGATCACGTTCACTAACCTCGACCAGTTGGACCGTGAGCTTGTGTATGTTATGCCGGTTAAACTGACTGACATTCAAGGAATAGACCCCCTCGACTCCAAAACAACCGTCTATTATGTGTTCAAAGGCGCAGCTCTGATCAACGTTGTCGCCGACCTTGCGGAGAACAGAGCGTACCCGGAGTGGAAAGACGGAAGCATCGTGAATGATTTGAACAATTTCACACTTGAGTGTATGGTCAATTTCAACAAGTTCGGCCGTCAGATCTCCACGATAATGGGTATCGAGGGCAACTTCCTTCTCCGTGTTGGTGATGCGGGAGTTCCTGACAACCAGCTTCAGGTCGCTTCCAGCAGAAACCTTACCAGCAGTGATCTCCAGTTCGAGACGGGAAAATGGTATCATGTGGCTGTGACATTCGAGAATGGTTATGTTAAGGTTTACTTCAACGGAGTAGAGAAACTTTCCGGAAGTTGCGGAAAGGCTTCGGTAAGCCTTGGAGCGGCGCATTCGGATGAGGCTGATGGCTCACGTTGCTTCTGGATAGGTTATTCCTATAATTCCGATCGTTACCTTGATGGAATGATCTCTGAGGTGAGAATCTGGAACAGGGCGCTCTCAGCGGATGAAATCAATGCTCCGACGCATTTCTACACAGTGGATTCTGCGTCCGACGGTTTGGTGGCCTATTGGAAATTCGATGAAGGCGCGGGCAACAAGATCAAGGATTACAGTATGAACGGCAACGACCTGACCGTTGACTCTGTCCCTGGATGGACTAAGGTCTCTCTTCCATAATTAATCGCAAATAACTGATAATTAAGATGAAAAAATTATATTTGAATATACTTGCGGTCTCGGCCATCTGCTCAATGGCGGTTCTTGCTTCCTGCACGGATGACATTCGGATCGGAACCTTTGACGAGTCTCAGTATGAGAATATAGACAACCTCAAGGGGACTGTCCGTGACGCATCGAACGGCAAGACCAGCACGATAGTCGAACTTCGCAAGAACGACTATTCCACATCCGTGGAGTTCAGTCTTCCGAGAATCCCTAAGAAAGGTGTCGATGTGACAATATCTTTTGATGCTGACTATCTTGATGAATATAATGAAGCTCACGGCACCTCTTTCAAGCTCTATCCCGCTGACAGGATTCAGCTTCAGAACGATGGTAAGATCGTGATGGCTCCGGATGACAAGGCTTCATATTCATTGGATCTTGTGATTCCTGCGCTTGACACTGTGAATTTCGAGGCTGACCAGACATACCTTCTGCCTTTAAAGGCCGAGACAACGACTGACGGCGTGTTGATCTCCAAGAGCGAGTCGCATTGCGTCTATCTTGTGAAGAACCTTGCCGGTGACGGTCTCGCCGAGAGAAAGCCTGGCGAGAAGGAGACGTTCTTCTATTTCGAGGTGAATGACACCAATCCACTGAACGCCCTTCAGTGGAGGATGAAAGACGGCCGCTATCTGGTGAACTATCTGGTCCTTTTTGCCGCCAACATCAACTACGACAGGGAAAAAGGTGAGGTTTACATCTACACGAACCCGCAGGTGACCTACATCCTTGCTCACAACGAGGAGGTTCTCCAGCCTCTCCGCAAGCACGGCATAAAGGTGCTCCTTGGCCTTCTGGGCAACCACGACGAGTCCGGTCTCGCCCAGCTTTCCGAGATCGGAGCAAGGGACTTCGCCCGGAAGATCGCCGCGATGTGCTACGCCTACAAATTGGACGGAGTGAACTTCGATGAGGAGTACTCAAATAGCCCGGATCTCAGTAATCCTTTGTTTACAAAGTTGTCTTCGGATGCAGGCTCTCGTCTGATGTTTGAGACCAAGAATGCTATGCCTGATAAATATGTTACAACTTATCAATTGGGAGGAATGGGTGGCACCAATTATGTCGATGGAATTCCTGCTGGAACTTGGCTTGACATTGCTGTCGGAAATTATGGCTCAAAAGGTGTTCCTTTGGCCGGTATGACAAATGCTGATTGCTCGGGACGTTCAACTGAAATGGCGCGTTATGGCACTATATACGTGTCTGATGCGGAGAATGTCGCAAAAAGCGATTATGGTTATTATATGGTGTTTGCCCCGTGGGCGGCCAATAATCAGGGCAGTCACAGACAATTCGAGTCTTTGAACAATCTTGCGGTCGGACTTTACGGGTCGAAACTGGTGACTCCGACATTTTACTATCCATCGGTTCAATCGTTGGAAACAAAAAGTTACTAATAAGAGGAAATTGGTATGAAAAAATACATTGTTTTGTTCACTGCTGTGCTGGCCACTCTGATTGGCTGTTCGGACAAAAAAGAGTCTTTGACGCCGGTAGAGGAAATCTCCGTTTCGACTGACACACTGAAATTCAATCCTGAGGGAGGAACTCTGGATGTGAAAGTGACCAGTTCCGCGGACTGGAGGATGGCAGGAATAAGTGAATGGGTCACACCATCGGCAACTTCAGGAGCGAGTGGGGCTACAATCTCGTTTACGGCGGCTTCGAATGATAAGGATTATGACAGAAAGGCGGAGTTTAAAGTCTTTGTGGGCGCAACTGTGAGAAAGATAGTCGCTATATCATTGTCGGAACCAGAATTTCAACTTTCCTCCGATTCTGAGATGACATTCTCCGCTGATGGCGGAACCGGTTATATCAGACTCCAGACGAATGTTGATGAACTGGAATATTCCCTTTCAGGCAATGGCTCGATGTGGATTGATCTTGGAGCCGAGTCGGAGGCATTCGGGTATAAGGCGAGGATTATAGATGTCAAAAAGAACAACCTATATGTCAACCGTGAATCTGTGTTGACAGTCAAAGGAGGTGTAAAAAGCCTTCCTGTCAAGATAATACAACGTCAGCGCGATACTGTAGGAACGTCAGTGTCTTCTCTTTCCTATGACTTGGAGTCACGTGACGTTGAATTTAAGATCCGGACAAACATTGATGCGGATTATGAATTAGCTGATTGGATGACCTTGGTGTCTGTGACAGACGGGGCGGTCGGTGATGACGGACTCGTGGAGAAGACGTTTAAGATTCATTTGAATGAATCTGTCGCCAGTCGGTCTTATGGGATAAAGTTCTCATTGGGGTCAAGGTTGATGTTGGAAATCATTATCAGGCAGAAGAATCCGAATCCAGTGATAACAAACATCTCTGATGCCGTACTTCGCGACAGACTTGCCGAAATGGGATGGATTTACTCTGACGGGGATGGTACGGAATGTGAGGTTCTTGAGTCAGGTCTTGTCGGCAAGAAAATAACAATAACGACCACTGGCTATTCTCCTTTGGACGTGAAGTCTATCGATGGCTTGGGTGGTTTCCCAATGCTCGAGGAGCTTGCTGTCGTCAATGCGAATGTCCGTACTGTTGATGTGTCGGATTGCCCACGATTAGCGAAGGTAAGCATGTCCCAGACTCAGAATGTGGAGAAGGTGGTTACAGGATCGAGTCCGGTTACCGATGTGGAGATTATCACGGCGGCTTATGGAAGCAGTGCGGTTCCGTCTATCTGTTTCTCTGGGAACAACATCAAGACCATTCGGATGAACAGTAATTCGTCAATGATCGGATCTTGGGAAAAATTAACCTCGGTGGATGTCACTGGATGTCCTGCCTTAGGGGATCTGCATGCCAAACGTGCTTATGTGGACTACTATGGAAATGAAAGATGTGTTTTGAAGACCATCTACGTCACCGCTGCCCAGAAGGCCGCCATCGATGCCGGTACCCTTACCGTTGAGAAGTCCGACCTTACAAACATCCAAGTCAAGTGACAATTCTGACCAATTCTCCATTTAGAAGCTGTTTTGATTTATTTGAAATGTTTTTTGAGGTGGAAAAATCTTCATTTTCTTCCCGCTTCTTCAGTCAGATAGCACCGCTATCCTCCTTGGAAAAAGCGGTCAAAACTGAAGTTATTCACTCTCAAACCTTCAAACAAACAAATCAAAACAGCTTCTTATATTGTTTGAAGATTTTTTAACATTTCAAACAAATCAAAACAACTTCTAAGATGCATCAAGCATCGTAGAGAGTTGGCACTCGGACTTTGAGTGGCGCTTGAAAAGCCCCTGCTTCAGATTTCGGAAATTTGCTGTGTGGTCTAAACTTTTGATAATCAGTAGATATGCGATCCCCTTTGGTCAGTATGAACTAAAGGGAATTTGTTAAGATATTTATTGATAGCTACTTATCCTGCATGTGTGTAGAATGGTTTTGTCACCGTGATTCCTGCGATCGTAGAACTCGCCAATCTAAAGAGACTCAACCTCTTCCGCGGACAGTCCTGTGCAAGAGACGATAGTCTCCGCATCAATGCCCTTTGCTTTTAATGCCACGGCGATTTCTCGCTGAGTCTGCTGCTTGCCTTCCTGGACT
The DNA here is from genome assembly GCA_934725285.1 of uncultured Bacteroidales bacterium. Lineage (GTDB taxonomy): Bacteria > Bacteroidota > Bacteroidia > Bacteroidales > UBA932 > Cryptobacteroides. The sequence continues at coordinate 4,836 of CAKVBK010000116.1, forward strand.
CCTTCCCACCTTGCGTAGTTGATGGAGTTGATCCTGTCCCGTTCTGTCATCATATCCTTTT
>CAKVBK010000117.1 GCA_934725285.1 uncultured Bacteroidales bacterium
AAGATCTCTGACCTTAAGGACTATGTCGATAAGGAACTCAAAGGCACAAAGGACTGGGCGAACGCAGCGTTCGCAACACTTTCGCAGTACAACGGCATCGTGGAGCAAATTGCTGGAATCAATTCCGAGATCAGTGGTCTGAACACTTCCTTGACAAACCTTGAGGAACGCCTCACGAAGAAGTTCTCTGATGATTTGAAAAAGTCCCTCACTGAACTTGAGGGTAAGATTGCGGATGAGGTCGCTGGCTTGAACGGTAGGATTGACAAAGAGCTTGCAGACATCACTTCAGCCTACACCTCAGCGATTGCAACAGCTTCCGAAGAGTTGGAGAAGGCTTGGGCCGAAAAGCTTAAGACCTCCATTGAGGACTTGGAGAAATCCCTTAAGGCTTGGGTGAACGAGAAACTGACCGCCTACTGGACAATCGAGGAGACCAGGGCTGCCCTTGAAGCCCAGAAGAATGACCTTGAAAGTCAGCTTGAGGCTCAGAAGACTCTCCTTAAAGGCTTGATTGACGCCAACACGGGCGACATCACCAAATTGAAAGAGACTTTGGCCGAGACCGAGAAGAACATTGCGGACAACACCAAGGCAATCTCCGCCCTGAACTCGGATTTGGAGAAGGCTAAGACCGACATCACCGATGCTTACAATAAGGCCATAAAGGATGCGATCTCCGCCCTTGAGGGTAGTCTGAATACCAAACTGGAGAATGAGATCAAGACCCTCAATGATAGGATTACTCAGATTTTCAACGATTGGGAAAGCCGGATCAAAGACTGTGAGGACAGGATTAGTTCCGCGATTGAAAAGATGAACAATGCCTTGAGTGTGATAGGTAACAAGATCCAGTCTGTGACCTATCGTCCAGAGTATTCAGACGGTGTGCATAATGTGTACAGGGAGGATAAGGCGTTCCTGATGAGGTTTGAGGTTCGTCCCGCAGCTGTTGTGTCTAAATTGAATGCGGGCAATGTGAAGATGCAAGCCTACGTGGATTGGGGAAGAGGTCAATGGAGGGCAATTGATCTTACCGTCAAAAGTATCGTGCCGGAATCAAACGGTGTGATAGCTGTCAAGGCTTCGGCTGAGGCCATCAAGAGCTCTTCGGCAACATTCTTTGATGCTGCGTGGTCATATACAACTTACGCGAAGCTTCTCATTGAGGATGCCGAGCAAGGTTGGGAAATCTCCTCCGGCTTCGTTCCTCTTAAAGTCGTGGACGGCCGTCTGGATCCGAAGAAGGAAATCAACGGCCACGAATATGTCGAGATGGGAGACGGCCTGAAATGGGCCACCTGCAACATAGGCGCGTCAACTCCTGAGGAAGCCGGATCGAAATTCGCATGGGGTGAGACGGAGACGAAATCTGATTATTCTTTTGGGAATCACAAATGGTACGATAACGGGAACTATACCAAGTACAATTCCACTGATGGCCTGACCGTTCTTATGTCAGGCGATGATGCCGCCACCGTCAACTGGAAAGGCACCTGGCGTACACCGACCTTAGATGAGTTCCAAAAGTTATTTAATGAAAAGAATTTTGAGTGGAAATACGATGATGCGAAGAAAGGCATTTCAGTGACAAGTAAAATCTCTGGTTATGAAGGGAACAGTATCTTCTTCTTATCTGGGAAATATTACTGGAGCTCAACCATTAATGTGAATAAGTTGCAAGATGCATATAGTTTATATGTGTTTACTGAGAAAAGTGGTTCTATGGTTGTGGGATCGGGTCGCTGGAAAGGTTGGGAGATCCGTCCGGTATCAAATTAATCCGTGAAGGTCAACATTCTGATTAGTAAATAACAAATTAACTTCGCTCCCGCCTGTTACCTCAGACGGGAGCGGAGTTTATGTCTTCATATTCATAAAAAGTTATTACCTTTGTGTGGAATGAACTAAAGGACTGGAGTATGCTTTACCCGATAGGAATACAAAGCTTTGAAGGCATCCGAAGAAATGGGTATGTCTATGTTGACAAAACAGCTCTTGTGCACAGGCTTGCAACGACTGGAAAATATTACTTTTTGAGCCGCCCTCGGAGGTTTGGCAAGAGCCTGCTGCTCTCAACGATGGAAGCATATTTCCAAGGGAAAAAGGATCTGTTTGACGGACTGGCCATCGCCTCATTGGAGAAGGACTGGGTCGAGTATCCAGTACTGCACTTCGATCTTGGCGGCGCAAATTATTCTGACAGCGAGGCTTTGGAGGATAAACTGCAAAAACAACTTGACACCCTTGAGGCTAGATTCGGCATCGTCAATGAATATAAAACCATTTCGGTTCGATTTGATAATATAATAGAGTGCGCCTATGGCAAGACATGCCGTCAGGTTGTCATCCTGATCGATGAATATGACAAACCGATCATCGACAACCTGAGCCGCCCTGAACTTCGGGAGAAATTCCGTGATATGCTTCAGGGCTTCTACAGTGTGATGAAGGTCAAGGATGAGTTCATCCGCTTCGGCTTCCTAACAGGCGTCACCAAGATCGGGAAGATGAGTGTGTTCAGTGGGCTTAACAATCTGCGGGACATATCGATGGATGGGGATTATGCGGACCTCTGTGGCGTTTCAGAGATTGATCTTAGGGAATATTTTGCTGAGAGCGTCAGAGAACTGGCCGAGAGGAATAAACTCTCTGAAGATGATTGCTATCGTAAACTGGCGTTGATGTATGACGGCTATCATTTTTGTGAGGACTCTGTCGGAGTATATAATCCTTTCAGTCTGCTCAACACTTTCGCAAGTATGAGGTTCAAGGAGTACTGGTTCGAGACAGGTACGCCTTCGTTTCTGGTGGAGGTGATGATGGAGACCTCCTATGATGTCACCCGTCTGTCTGACCAGGAGGCGGATTCGTCACTGCTGACGGACATCAATTCTGCTTTCCTCAATCCAGTCCCGCTTCTCTACCAGAGCGGCTACCTCACCATCAAGGATTATGAGCCGGACCTGCAGATTTACCATCTGGGATTTCCGAACCTTGAGGTCAGGCACGGTTTCCTGAACTTTCTTATGCCATACTACACGCAGACAAACGCGGACAGTCCTACTGTGCTCATAGCCAGAATGACACGTGACATCCGCTCTGGCAATCCTGAGAGTTTTATGGAACGGCTTGACGCACTTTTCGCACGGACCAACTACCAGATTCAGGGCGATTGTGAGAAGGATTTCCAGTACGCGATGTACATCATCTTTGAGCTGATGGGGGAATATGTAGAGGTGGAGCGAATGACCTCCAACGGTCGTATTGATGTCCTGATCCAGACCAAGGAGTACATCTACATCATCGAGATCAAGATCAATTCCACCGCTGACGAGGCCCTGGGCCAGATCGAAGAGAAGGGCTACGCGCGTCCGTTCGCCGATGACGACAGGAAGATATTCAAGATAGGTGTCAACTTCTCCACCGTAGATCGTCGCATAGACGGCTGGAAGGTCGTGTGATCGACACTTTCCGGTCGCTGAGCTTGTCGAAGCGACGTTGAAGCACATCTACCTCAATATCCTGGCGCGGATGAATCGGTAGAGATCCGGGATGATGAGTACCGGTGAGGTGCAGAGGAGGATCCAGCCCCAGTCGGCGAGAGGGAGGGAAGAGACCTCGAAGAAGGCTCCGAAACAGTTGACGATCAGGAACTGGCCGACAAGGATGATTCCAGCCACCAGAAGGCAGCCGTAGCAGGCTGAGTCCTTGAATCTCTTGCGGTTGAAGAAGAAATCAAGAATGTCTTGAAGAGCACTGCCGCCAGTCTTGAAGTATCTGGCGTTGAACAGATTCCAGAACTGAAGCAGCACGAATGTCGTGAAGAACACGCCCAGTTCGTAGCCGGACAGGTGGGCCTTGGTGTGGGCAGAGAACGCTCCAGTGAAAAATCTCCCCGCCACGTCCCAGTGAAGAAGGTCCTTTACCGAGCTGATGTCCATCTGCCACAAAAGCTGCCACAGAAGGGCGAGATAGGCAAAGAACAATATTCCCGAAAAGGCTATCCGTTTCGCCATCGGGCGGTCTATGATGTGGCTTTTCTGGTCACGAGGCTTGTCTTCCATAACCCGGCGGTCAGGCGGCAGGGATGACAGGGCCATCGCGGCGAATGTGTCCATTATCAGGTTCACCCACAGCATCTGGGTGACGGTAAGAGGGGAGTCCAGACCGATGAACGCTCCCAGCAGCACGATCAGGCAGGCGCAGACGTTGATTGTCATCTGGAACAGGATGAAACGCTTGATGTTCAAGTACAAGGAACGCCCCCACAGGATGCCTTTCCCTATGCTGGAGAACGAGTTGTCGATGATCGTCACGTCACTGGCCTCCTTAGCCCTTGCCGTTCCGTCTCCCATCGAGAGTCCTACCTGAGCCTTTTTCAGGGCCGGGGCATCGTTCGTCCCGTCACCGGTGACCGCGACGACCTCGCCCATCTGTTGGAGAAGAGTGACAAGACGGACTTTGTCCTCAGGCCTGGCACGTGAGAGAACCCTGAGGGTAGGCAGAACCTCTTTTTTGAGATATTCATCACTCTTGGCGGCAAACTCGGAGCCTGTGATTGTCAGAGGATCGCTCTCAGACTTGCTGATGATTCCGGCCTGGCGGGCTATCTCGCTGGCGGTAAGTGCGTTGTCTCCTGTCACCATGATTACCCGGACTCCGGCGTGGCCGGAACAAGTGTCGATAGCCTCCCTCACATCTTCCCTGATCGGGTCAGCTATTCCGACTATTCCGATGAATGTTACCTTGGAGTCTTGAGCTGACATATTCCTAAACGCGAATCCCAAGGTCCTCATTCCTTTGGCCTGCCATGCCGCCAGAGTGGCGAGCACGGTCTCCTTCGACGGGCCGCCCTCAATGATGTCGGAAGTTTC
>CAKVBK010000118.1 GCA_934725285.1 uncultured Bacteroidales bacterium
CGGTAAGACATCGCTGCTCGACTATATTCGCAAATCAAACGTCATCGCCGGAGAGGCGGGAGGCATCACGCAGCACATCGGCGCCTACAACGTGAAACTTCCTGACGGCAGAAGAATCACCTTCCTGGACACTCCTGGCCACGAGGCGTTCACCGCCATGCGTGCCCGTGGAGCCCAACTCACCGACCTCGCCATCATCATCATCGCCGCAGACGACGCGGTGATGCCGCAGACAGTCGAGGCCATCAACCATGCGCAGGCCGCAGGAGTGCCTATGGTGTTCGCCATCAACAAGATCGACAAACCTGGCGCGCAGCCTGAGAGGATTTACCAGCAATTGGCGCAAATGAATATCCTAACTGAGGCGTGGGGCGGAAAATACCAGTGCCAGGAGATTTCCGCGAAGAAAGGCATCAATGTGGACAAACTTCTTGAGAAGGTGCTCCTTGAGACCGATCTTCTCGACCTCAAGGCCAATCCGAACAAGAATGGAGTCGGAGCCGTGATCGAGTCGTCTCTGGACAAGGGGCGCGGCTACCTCGCCACGGTTCTTGTGCAGGACGGTACCCTCAGAACCGGAGACATGGTGCTGAGCGGCAGCTACTACGGCCGTGTGAAGGCCATGTTCAACGAGCGTGGACAAAAAGTGAAAGAAGCCGGTCCGTCGACTCCGGTTTCCATCCTCGGTCTCAACGGAGCGCCGAGCGCAGGTGACAAGTTCAATGTGATGAGCGATGAGAAGGAGGCCAAGGCGATCGCCAACAAGCGCGAGCAACTGCTGCGCATCCAGGGCATCAAGACCCAGAAGCACATGACCCTTGAGGAGATCGGACGAAGGATAGCCATCGGCAACTTCAAGGAACTCAATGTCATCGTGAAGGGCGATGTGGACGGATCAGTGGAGGCTCTGTCGGACTCTCTCATCAAGCTTTCGACCGAACAGGTCCGCGTGAATGTTATTCACAAAGCTGTCGGAGCCATCTCAGAGTCAGATGTGATCCTGGCCGAGGCTTCGGACGCGGTCATCATCGGATTCCAGGTACGACCGTCGACCGATGCCAGGAAACTCGCTGACGAGCAAGGAATCGAAATCCGTCTCTACTCCGTCATATACGATGCGATCAACGATGTGAAGGACGGTATCGAGGGCATGCTTGAGCCTATCAAGAAGGAGGAGATCACCGGAACGGCGGAGGTCAAGCAGACCTTCAAGATTTCCAAGGTCGGCACGATCGCCGGATGTCTTGTCAGGGACGGTAAGATCTCCAAGACATCGCAATGCAGACTTATCAGGGACGGTATCGTGGTCTACACCGGAGAACTCGCCTCGCTCAAGAGGGGCAAGGACGATGTGAAGGAGGTTTCCGCCGGAATGGAATGCGGTATCGGCATCGATAAGTTCAATGACCTGAAAGTCGGTGACAACATCGAAGCGTTCATCATCACCGAAATCAAGCAGAAATTGGATTAAGCTATTCCATAAAGTAAACGATAGAGTTTGACGGTGCGGACAGCCTCGGCGACATCATGGACGCGGAGGATGTCCGCTCCGTTTTGTAATGCAACGAAGTCAGCGACCTGAGTGGCTGGCAAGGCCTCGACAGGAGTTATGCCCAAAGGTCTGAACAGAAAACTCTTGCGGGAAAGACCCACGAGGATTTCCTTGCCAAACTCTTGCAGAACAGACATTTCACGAAGGAGCTGCCAGTTCTGCTTCACAGTCTTGGCGAAACCGAAACCGGGATCAAGAATCCAGTTCTTGACACCGTGCCTGTCTGCCTCGGACGCGATTCCGACGAAAAACTCACGGACAGCCTCGGTGACATTGTCATAGTCAGTGAGGCTCTGCATATTCTTAGGCGTGCCTCTAGTGTGCATGGCGATGTACGGCAACTCAAGCCTGCCGAGCAGCGACCACATCTCCTCGCACCCACCGCTGACATCGTTCACGATGAAGGGGCCGACAATGTCAAAAGCCCGGCTGACCACCTCCGGCCTGAAAGTGTCGATTGAAATCCTCACTCCGGAATGATCTGACGCAAGAATATTCAAAGCCGGCTCCAGTCTCCTCCATTCTTCCTCCCCGCTGATTGAATCAGATCCCGGCCGGGTAGAGCAAGCCCCCAGGTCGAGAATGTCAGCTCCCGACTCAAGCATATTCACAATCCTGCCGCGGAAAAGTTCCTCGTCGAAGGTTCCGTCAGGGCGCAGGTTGCGGCTGCCTGCGAAAAACGAGTCATCGGTGAGGTTGACGATGCCCATCACCTGGATATTTCGTGATACGTTGTTCCCCATAATGAAATAATTTTAGACAAAAATAGACAAAAATTGAATATCTTTGCGATTCGGATGAAGTTTTGACCACGACTCAAGACATCCATAAAAAATCAATCGCTATGCTGGTCGTTCTGGAAGGTTTGGACGGTGCGGGGAAATCCACGCAAGTCAAGAAGTTGAAGGCTTATCTCGAAAGGATATGCCCGGGATTGGAGTATATCCACTTTCCGCGATATGACGCTCCCGTCTATGGGGACCTTATCAGCCGGTTCCTGCGCGGGGATTTCGGCAGCAACGAGACCGTGCACCCTCAACTGGTAGCTCTGTTGTTCGCAGAGGACAGGCACGGAGCCGCTCCGCAGATGAAGAAGACCCTGGCCGAAGGCGGCTCGGTGCTGCTTGACAGGTACGTCTGCTCAAACATCGCCTACCAATGCGCCAAACTTCACGACACGGCGGAACAAGAGAACCTGCGCAAATGGATAATGGACACTGAATATGGCGACTTCGACCTCCCGAAACCTGATTTGAATATATTTCTGGACGTTCCTATCTCATTCGTCGAGAGCAGGTTGGAGTCCGCAAGGACCGGCAGCGACAGGGAATATCTCCACGGCTCGCAGGATATTCACGAATCGGACATAGAGTTCCAGAAGCATGTTCAGGCCATTTACAGGCAGCAGGTCGCGATGGATCCGGACTTCATAAGGATTGACTGCTCGGACGAGTTCGGGGACATGTTGCAGCCGGACGAGATTTTCGCAAGGATTAAGGAAGTTATTGACGAACATATCGAAGGCAAATGAACAACGTATTTTTCTTCAGGCTCAGAAGGCTGTGCGCATTCATCATAGGGGTTGTATTTCTGCTCGCCGGCATATTCAAACTGCTTGATCCTGTCGGAGCCGGACTTGTGATGGAAGGATATTTCAGGTTCTTCCACGTCACGTTCCTGCTGCCGGCGGCAAAGGTCACGGCTGTGGTATTCGCTCTCGCCGAAGCCATTCTCGGAGCCGCGATGATCAGCGGAGTCTGGCGGAAGCAGGTCGCGGTCATCACTTCGGCGATGATTGCCTTTTTCACGGTCCTGACATTGTTTCTGGCCATATTCAATCCCATCAGCCTGACCGACTGCGGGTGTTTCGGTGAGGTCATCCATCTGACAAACCTCCAGACCTTCCTTAAGAATCTGGTGCTGTTGGCCTTGGCGATGGTTGCCTTCATGCCTTTCAAGCAATTCGGGAAGAACAGAAAGCGGAAATATGTCTCATTCGGCATCGCATCTGTCTCTGTCATTCTCTTCGCTGTCTACTCATTGACGACGATCCCGCTCGTGGACTACACAGAGTTCACTCCGGGAAGCGAATTGCTGGCGTCCGTAGGTGAAGACGACGAGGATGAAGATGCCTCTGGCTACTACAGATCCACAATAATCTACGAGAAGAACGGTCAGGAAGGAGCCTTTGATCTGGACAACCTTCCGGACTCGACATGGACGTACGTCCGCACGGAGACCATCTTCATCAACGGAACGGACATCGAGGACAACAGACCTTCGCTCTCGTTCACGGATTCATCAGGGAATTATCAGGATGAAAAAGCCATCCACGGCAATGTGCTTGCGGTTTCGGTTTATGATCCGTCCAAGGCCAACGGTGCTTTCTGGGCAAAGATTGCCGATGTTCTTGACGGAGCGAAAACCGCCGGATTCACTCCCCTGCTGCTTGTCTCCTCGTCAAAAGAACAGTTTGAACGACTGCCTGCGATCATGCCGGAAGTGTACTCCAGGCTTGCCGGCTCGACATATTCCGCAGACCGAAAAGCGCTCGTCACCCTCAACCGCTCGAACGGCGGAGCGACATGGTTCAACGACGGCCAGCTTATCCGGAAATATTCACATTGCAGAATCCCGTCCGGAGAGACTATGCTTGAGATGACAGGCGATGATCCGACTGAGGAGATGCTGCATTCAAGCACGAAGAACAGGCTTCATTTCCAAGGCTTTATCCTCTACCTATTCGCGATTTTGCTGATACTGTAGCAAAATTTTCGACTGAACTCCTAAGCTATCCATCCGTAGCCTTGCGCGGCCATTCGAAGAAGAACCCAGAGCCGCTGCTCCTGGCTCCAAGTTTGGCCGGCATTCCGTTGCTGAGCACATAAATCTGATTGAACGTGAAGATGTTGGGAATATCCTTGTATTCCCGCACCATCCGGGGACCTTTATACTTGTTATATTCCTCATCAATCTCAGCCTTATGCCGGTTCTCCCGGCGAAATACACAGAATAATGTTGGCGTTGATGTCATTTATTCATGCTACAGCATGGACTTCAATGTCGAGACAAGCGTGTCGTGGAAGAGGAAGTCCTCGCGGAACTCGTAGGTGCCGTCCTTGTGGACAAGGACGTAGGCGGGGATGCCGTAGATCTTGAATTTCCTGTGGGCGATGCTGTCCCACTGCTCTTGACTCAAGCGGTAATGCACGCCTTTTATCTCCTTGATCCTTTTCTGGTACTCGACGTACGGGGAAGTCGTGTTGGCGATGTAGAGCCAGACAATCTC
>CAKVBK010000119.1 GCA_934725285.1 uncultured Bacteroidales bacterium
GAACTGAAGTTCGGTGTTCTCGTTGAGAGTCCAACCCGGCGTGCCTTCAACCTTGGTTCCTTCGGCGAAAATCTCTTTGGTTGAATATGCCCATTTGCCATCCATGCTGATGACAGTTGCGCTGTCGGCGGCAACCGGGGATGCTTTCTTTCCTGTTTTGACAGCCTGGATGCTCGTCAAGTACAGGGCCTGGCATTTGTTGCGGTTTTTGCTCTTGTCTCTGGAACCGAGGAACACAAGCTGATCCTCAGCGTCGTTCAGAGTCAGGCGGCTGTAGGATTCCGCACCCTTGGCCAGAGTGTCAAGGCTTGCCGGAGCGCGGGCGATCAGCACTGCCGTCGCTGAAAGAGAATCCTTCTTGTCCTTCTTCGAGGTCATCAGAAGCACGGTACCGTCTTGATTGAACGTATACGCGTCGATGTACTTGAGAGTATCCTTCCTGTCGGTGGCGGGATTCAGGATGATGAGTCCGGACTTGTCCGTGCCTTTCTTGTCGGAGGTGTCCTTATAGTGCTTCCAAGTGGATTTGTAAGCGATGTAAGGCTTGGCGAGTGAACCGGTCGTGTAGGAATCCACCCTGCCGTATTTCCTTACCGTCATAGTGGAGAGATCGACAACGGCCAAAGTGTCCTTCGTCATGTTCTCGGCCTTCTTCTTGTCTATCTTTTCCTGACGCGTTTTGGCGAACTGAGGCTTGATTCTCAGATATAGCCACTTGCCTTGAGGATCGAGGGAAGCCTGGTAGCCACGTGGAACGCTGATCTCCCGGCAAGCCGGCCTGCCTTTCCTCAACGGGGTCATATTCCTGACATAGAGGGCGCCGTCCCCTTCCTGCGGGTTGACGCACCACACGAGAACGTTGCCGTCATCGCTTTTCTGGATGTCTGACACGCTTTGCCACGAGTCGTACACATCGTGGTCCATAGCCTTCTTTTGAGCCGAGACTGATGTCATTCCTGACATGGCAGCGGCGATTGCCAATACCGGCAGCAGTTTGATGTTCATAACAATATGATTATCTTTTATTTGTATCTTTTTGTCTTATTGTCTCATAGTAATCGTGCCGGGCGGGATTCTCCGGAAACCACCCCTTCAGCACGCGCTTTTCCTGCTCGAACACCTCCAGAATGCCCCAGAAGCATGAAAATGCAGCGGCGCCAAGGATTGTTGAAAGCACATCATCTTTTATGAATATGGACACGACAGAGAAAGCCAGCCCTACAAGCAGCAACAACCACCAACTGCCCTTGCCCCAATGATATTCCATCTTTATGACAATAGGATGGCATATACCTATTATAAGAAATGTCGCCGCGCCGACGATGATTCCTGTGAAGTTCATATTTTAAAATTTTGGAGACAAAAGTACGGAAAAATATTGATTTATCGTGCCAGAATGTCATTGCCAAGACAACAATGACAGAAATTGTTATGATTTCAGAGTACAAGCCCGACTCTTTACCAACATATAGGTATTGCGCCAGTCGTCCGATGGACGTACCTTTGCATTCGGATAGTGATTATCGTCACAAAACAAGAATCTTTTAAGCCAAATGAAATGAAACGGCCTGATGTCGCGAGATATCAGGCCGTTTCATTTTCCCGTATGGAGCCACGGTCTTGCCTTACAATTCGCAACATAGTTCCGCTAAGGCCGACAACGCATAAATATTCAACAGAAGAATATATTCAATAATTTTTAAAGACCTCAGTGAATATTTCCTCATAAAATGAGACGTTTTTAAAATATAATGCTTAATTTTGACACTGGCTTAAAAGCTGAAAGGTAACAAAATGAAAGCTATATCAACTCACAAATTTGCCATAAGGCGGAAATTCTTCGAGTTTTATTTCAGAGAATCACACCTAAACCGTTTTTCAGCGTCTGAATATCACAAACAATTTAAAATATAGGTACAATGAGAAAACTGCTTGTATTGCTCGCGCTCCCGCTGTTGGTACTTTCGGCCTGCAGTGAGACGACAAAAGAGGAGATCGCTGATGTCCTCGTCATTTCTCAGGACAATGTCGCCTTCCCTATGGAGGGCGGGACCGCCACGATTTCCGTCGCTTGCCCGTCACAGTGGCACTCCGACGTGTCAGACCCGTCATGGATCACTGCCACGGACGGTGAAGACAATGTGACGATCTCTGTCTCCGCCAACGAGACCGGAGACTCAAGGAAGGCCACGGTGACTTTGGAATCGGCATCAGGTAAAAAGGTGATCAAGATTTCACAATCATGGGTCGGTTCCGTGCTGTCACTGAAAGTCAACTGCCCGGAAAACATGGAACTTGACTCCGAGGGAGACAGCTTCATGTTCTCTGTGGATACTGACGCGGAATGGAAAGTCGAGTCAAGCGCATCTTGGCTGACAGCCAGTTCAAACGGGGCGCTTGTCAACGTGACGGCCGCGGCCAACAGTGAAGGCCATCGCGACGCCACAGTCACTGTCACCGCGACAGTGGGTGACAAGTCAGAAAGCAAGGAAATCAAGATCTCGCAGATCTCGCGCGAAGAGAATCCTTATTTCCAGATGCTTGGCAGCTTCGGACTTTACGCGGAACGTTGGTACTACGGGGGCAACGCCATCAATGTCCCTGGCATAGGCTCGTACTGCACGATCGAGCAGAAAGAGTACGGCAAGACATTCACCATCAAGGACCTGTTTGTAGAGGGAACTGAATATGAAGCCTCCTACGACAAAGACACTAAAAAAATGGTGCTGACGCTTGGCTCACTGTGTCTGACCCGGACATTCGGGCAATCTCAGGAGACATACTATTATTATTTGGTCCAGCCGAATATCACAGAGAGGAAATTCGAGACCGGAATACTCTACGGAACTGTCGGGACCGCCACTGATGGAAAGAGTGACAAATGCCAGGCTATTCTGTTGGATGGCTTCGACGAGGCATACGGCTCTCTCGGGCTCATAGTCAGGATTGGAGCCAGCACGAGTATGGCCATGCTGAGCGACGTGTACTACGCTGACGGGAAGATGTATCTGGTAAGAGCCAGCAAAGACGATCAGGATTAATCATTTCAAGACTATAGATCATGAGGAAGATAATATATTCAGCAATGTTGGCCGTTTCTTTGTGCGCATGCACCAAGGAGACCATCAATTACCAGAATCCCGTCCCGGGCGAAAACGAGACAGGAAAGAACGCCACCTTGGCTGTGGCATCCCGCAACACACTGTTCACATCTGAGGACGATGTCAATGCAAGCATAGCTTTCAAAAGCCTTGGCGGTAAGGTCATTCTTGACGTGAACACCAACACGGACTGGACCTACGAGATTTCAGGTGAATCCTTCGTCAAAGGAGAGAAAGACGAGGAAGCCAGCCAGCTCACACTGTCATGCGACCAGAACAAGGTCGAAAAGGTCCTCTCTGCCACAGTGACAATCAAAGCCGGAGACAAGACTGCCACCGTCACAGCCACACAGAACGCCTACGGGACTGTGGAGATCGTCGCTTCCGAGAACAACTTTCACCTTGCCGCCAAGGGTGAGCTCACGGCATCCTTTGAGGTCACGTCCACCGATCCGGACTGGACATTTGAGACATCCGGCTGCGAATGGATGCTCGTCACCAAGGACGGCAACACGATCAACATCAGCGCCTACCCTAACGAGGAATATGCCGACAGGGATGTGAAGTTCATCCTAAAAGCCGGAACTGGAGAGAAACTCGCCACTGAGACAATCGATGTGCTTCAGGACAGGGCGGCTCTCATCGAACCGTCAGTCTCGACGGTTCCTGTCACTCCTTTCTCAAGCGATGCAAAGGAAGTGGAGGTGAAGGCGAACTTTGATTGGGAATATTCCGTCACAGGCAACGAAAGCGGCTGGCTGACTATCGAAAGAACCGATAACGGCCTTAGATTCGTTCCGACCGTAAACTCCGGTGCCGAGACCAGAACAGTGAAAATCACAATAACAACCGGTGATGGCAAAGAAAACACGGACACCAAAGAGATAACGATCTCACAACCTGGAATAGACAAGGACGCCTTCATCATCGGCCTTCATGTCCAGAAGGCAAAAGGCGATATCGTCACTTCGATGCTGCCTGTTGAAGGCGTGACCGACATCACGGTCGACTGGGGTGACGGCAGTGAGGCCAAAAAATTCACGGCTGACAATCCTACCCACGAATATGCGGACACCGGCTACTTCGTGGTTTCTGTGAAGGGACAGGCAAGCGGATTGAGCGTCGGTTCACTGTCGTATGACCAGAAGGACCAGATCGAACAGGTTTACAACTGGGGACGACTGGGACTCACATCAATGGAGTCAGCGTTCAGCGGATGTGAATTTCTTTCAAGCATCCCTGCCGATGACACGGGTGCCTTCTCAAAAGTCACAACTTTTGAATACGCTTTCTCCCAGTGCGACTCGCTCAAAGTCATTCCGGATGGGTTGCTTGCCAATGCCGGCGAGACTGAAAGCGTGAACAACATGTTCTATTCTTGCAAATCCATAAAGTCTGTCCCTCAACAGATCTTCTACAACTGTCCGAAACTTTCTGACGCGGGATCTGTTTTCTCTAATTGCGAGTCAGTTGAACAAATTGACAAGGATATCTTTTCCAAGAATCCGGAACTCACTGACTGTAGCTCGGCATTCTCTGGCATGACCAAACTTGCATCAGTTGACAAGGACTTGTTCGCCAACAATCCGAAAATCACAACTTTTAACGCGGTGTTCTCCTACGATGAGGCCCTCACAGCGATTCCGGCCGGAATCTTCAGAAACCAGACTGAATGCGAGAGTTTCAGAATGGCTTTCTCAAGCACCGGACTTTC
>CAKVBK010000120.1 GCA_934725285.1 uncultured Bacteroidales bacterium
AAGGAATATTACGACAAGAGTCTCCGTTACATGATCTTCGGCAACGTGCTGAGGAACGGTACGTACCCGATCTCGGTTTCCTCCGAGAGGATATTCCAGGCCATGGCTATCGCCCGTTATGCCAAGGCCATAGGCGCGGATGCCATCGCCCACGGTTCGACGGGCGCTGGCAACGATCAGGTGCGTTTTGACATGACGTTCCTTGTGATGGCTCCGGGAATCGAAATCATCACTCTTACAAGGGACATGGCGCTTACCCGCCAGTTCGAGGTGGATTACCTCAATGAGCATGGCTTCAAGGCTGATTTCAAGAAACTTAAATATTCCTACAACGTCGGCCTTTGGGGCACATCCATCTGCGGAGGCGAGATTTTGGATTCCACTCAGGGACTTCCGGAAGAGGCCTATCTGAAGCAGATCACGAATAATGGCTCCGAGATCATCGAGATCGAGTTCGACAAGGGCGAGATCGCCGCGGTGAACGGAGAGAAATTCGCTGACAAAGTAGCTGCTATCCAGAAGATTGAGTCCATCGCGGCTCCATACGGCATCGGACGTGACATGCACGTCGGGGACACGATCATCGGCATCAAGGGACGTGTCGGTTTCGAGGCCGCCGCTCCGATGCTGATAATCGCAGCCCATAAGTTCTTGGAGAAGTTCACACTCAGCAAGTGGCAGCAGTACTGGAAGGATCAGGTCGCCAACTGGTACGGGATGTTCCTGCATGAGAGCGAGTACCTTGAGCCTGTGATGAGGGACATCGAGGCGATGCTTGAGAGCAGCCAGAGGAACGTGACCGGCAAGGTGACGATGGAGCTTCGTCCTTGGTCGTTCTCCACCGTCGGTGTGGATTCTCCGTGCGACCTTGTCAAGACCAAGTTCGGTGAATATGGCGAGATGCAGAAAGGCTGGACCAGCGAGGACGCCAAAGGCTTCATCAAGGTCACATCCACCCCTCTCCGTGTCTACTACACCGCCCACAAGGACGAAGGCGAGCAACTGGAAAAGGAACTGTAAATGATTATAAATGAGTATATACGTGTAGGAATCGTAGGGGCAGCCGGCTACACGGCCGGTGAGCTCTTACGAATCTTGGTCAATCATCCGAACGTAAAGGTCGTGTTCGCGCAGAGTGGAAGCCACGTCGGAGAGCCGGTATGGTCGGCGCATCAGGATTTGTTGGGGGAGACCGACCTGAAGTTCAGCGCTGACGCTCCGGTGGAACAGGCCGATGTGATATTCCTTTGCTCCGGGCACGGAAAGTCAAAGGGATTCGTGCATTCTCTGCCGGAAACCTACAAAGGAGCCATCATCGACCTCAGCAATGATTTCCGCCTAGCGGCAGATGCGGAGGACTTTGTATATGGTCTTCCAGAGGCTTTCAGAGACAAGATCGAAGGTTCCAAGCATATCGCGAATCCTGGATGTTTCGCGACCTCGATCCAATTAGCGCTCCTGCCGATGGCAAAGGCAGACAAACTGCCGGAGATCCATGTGACAGGAATAACCGGTTCGACAGGCGCTGGTCAGGCTCCGTCCGAGACAACGCATTTCAGCTGGAGGGCGAACAACCTTTCAGTCTATAAGGCGTTCACCCATCAGCATTTGGGCGAGATAGGGGAGACCCTCCACACCCTCGCGCCAAGCTATGGTGGAGAACTGAACTTCGTACCAGTCAGGGGAGACTTTACTAGAGGAATCCTCGCATCAGTCTATTTTGACTGCGATCTTTCCGAAGAGGATGCCGTGGCTCTGTACAAGGATTATTACAAGGACGAGCCGTTCGTCCATGTAATCGACACGAATCCTGACCTCAAGATGGTCGTGAACACGAACAAGTGTGTGCTGAATGTACGCAAGCACGGGCGCAAGCTTCATGTAATCAGCATCATCGACAATCTCGTGAAAGGCGCTTCCGGTCAGGCAGTCGAGAATATGAACCTCATTTTTGACCTCCCGGAGGACACGGGCCTTCACCTTAAAGGCACACGGTTTTAGTGGTCACTTCGACAGGCTCAGTGACCACCCTGTCTGGTCGCTGAGCCTGCCGAAGCGCCAATACCATTCGGTCGCTGAGCCTGTCGAAGCGCCCGGAACAAACAAAAAATAAAGACAATGAACTTATTTGATGTATACAGCCTTTTTGACGTAACCCCCGTCAAAGCCAAAGGCACCAGAATCTGGGATGACAAAGGTCATGAGTACCTTGACCTCTACGGCGGCCACGCTGTCATCTCAGTCGGCCACTGCCACCAGAAATATGTGGCCGCCATCACCGACCAACTGAACAAGATCGGCTTCTACTCCAACAGCGTGAAGAATCCGCTTCAGGTAGAGCTGGCAAGAAAGATCGGAGAACTCTCCGGCCTTGAGGACTACTCCCTCTTCCTGATCAACTCAGGAGCGGAAGCCAATGAGAATGCTCTCAAGCTGGCTTCTTTCCACACCGGAAAGGACAGAATGATAGCATTCAAGGGCGCCTTCCACGGAAGGACCTCCGGAGCCGTGGCCGTCACCGACAACCCGAAATATTCGGCTCCATTCAACTCGCACCACAACGTCACTTTCCTGCCTCTGAATGACATAGAGGCCGTCAAGGCAGAACTTGCCAAAGGCGATGTTGCCGGTGTGATAATCGAGGGCATCCAGGGAGTTGGCGGAATAGTCATTCCGGACGACCAGTTCATGAGAGACCTGCGTCAGGCCACAAAGGATGCTGGTGTTGTGCTGATTCTGGACGAAATCCAGAGCGGCTACGGCAGAAGCGGCAAGTTCTTCGCCCACCAGTGGGCCGGAATCAAGCCGGACATCGTCACGATGGCCAAGGGAATGGCTAACGGCTTCCCGATTGGCGGAGTTCTGATCTCACCGGAGTTCGAGGCAACAAAAGGAATGCTAGGAACCACATTCGGAGGCAACTACCTAGCGATGGCCGCCGCCAACGCCGTCGCTGACATATTCAAGGAAGAGGACCTCGTCGCGAATGCCTATGAGGTTGGTGAATATCTCAAAAACTCCATCCCGTCCTCTCCGAGGATCAAGGAAGTCCGTGGCCGCGGTCTGATGGTCGGCATTGAGTTCAATGAGCCGATCGCGGAGATAAGAGGCCGTCTCCTCTACGAAAAGCACATATTCACAGGCGTTTCCGGCAAGAACATGATCCGCCTTCTTGCCCCGCTGACCCTCACCAAGGCGGACGTTGACATATTCATTAACGCATTGAAGGAAGTATTATGAGAAGTTTTTTTCACGTTGGCGACATAGGCGACCTTGGCAAGGCGCTTGAGGAAGCGAAGCAGGTCAAGGCGACTCCGTTCGCTTGGCAGAACCTTGGCAAGAACAAGACGATCATCCTGATCTTCTTCAACAGCAGCCTGCGCACCAGACTGAGCAGCCAGAAGGCGGCTATGAATCTGGGAATGAACTCGATAGTGCTCAATGTCAACGGTGACAGCTGGAAGCTTGAGACCGAGATGGGTGTGGTGATGGACGGCGACAAGCCGGAGCATCTGCGCGAGGCGATTCCGGTCATCGGCAGCTACTGCGACATCATCGGCGTGCGCTCGTTCGCCGGCCTGAAAGACAAGACCTTCGACTACAACGAAACCATTCTCAGGCAGTTCATTGAATATTCCGGCAAACCTGTCATCAGCCTTGAGTCGGCCACGGTGCACCCTTGCCAGGCCTTCGCCGATCTCATCACGATCAATGAATATAAAAGTGTGGCTCGTCCTAAGGTGGTACTGACCTGGGCTCCACATCCGAGGGCTCTGCCTCAGGCCGTGCCGAACTCTTTCGCTGAGTGGATGAACGCTGCCGATGTGGATTTCGTAATCACTCAGCCGGAAGGCTATGAGCTTGACCCTCAGTTTGTCGGCAAGGCTCGTGTGGAGTACGACCAGATGAAAGCCTTCGAGGGTGCGGATTTCATCTACGCCAAGAACTGGTCCTCAGTCTCGCACTATGGCCAGATTCTCAGTCAGGACCGTTCATGGACCGTCGGTGCAAGGCAGATGGCCGTCACCAACAACGCCTACTTCATGCACTGCCTGCCGGTAAGAAGGAATATGATCGTGACCGACGAGGTGATAGATTCCCCTCGCAGCATTGTCATCCCGGAGGCCGCCAACCGTGTCGTCTCCGCCCAGGTTGTGATGAAGAGAATGCTGGAGGATTTACAATAATATTTGAGGGATATGATAAAGGATTCATTGAATATAATTAAGGTCGGGGGAGCGATCGTGGAGAACGAGGAGTCTCTCCAGGGACTTTTGATGTCGTTTTCAAGCCTTAGAGGCAGAAAGATTCTCGTTCACGGAGGCGGCAAGATCGCCACTGAGGTCGCAGCCAAACTTGGTGTCGAGACTCAGATGATAGATGGACGCAGGATCACCAGCGCGGAGATGCTGAAAGTTGTCACGATGGTCTATGGCGGTCTTGTCAACAAGAATCTTGTGGCCCGTCTGCAAGCCCTCGGAGTCAACGCCATAGGTCTGACCGGCGCTGACTTGAACCTGATAATGAGTGTGAAGAGGCCTGTCCAGCCAATCAATTTCGGCTACGTCGGTGACATCAAGTATGTCAACGCCAAGGCCCTGGAAAACCTTCTTGAGTCCGGTGCCGTGCCCGTTCTCGCCCCGCTGACCCACGACAAGGAAGGCACGATGCTGAACACCAACGCTGACACCATCGCCTCATCTGTCGCCCAGACTCTCGCCTCCGTCTATGACGTGACCCTGACATATTGCTCGTCCACCCC
>CAKVBK010000121.1 GCA_934725285.1 uncultured Bacteroidales bacterium
TGCCGGGCGATGGGCGTGCGCACTGACGTGCCTTTCAAAGACTTGACGGACAAGGAAAAGGACATTGTCCTGCACGGCCCGGCCGAGAAGAAGCATATCCTCTACAAGGCCAAGAACTCCAACGATGCCGCTGAACTGGACTTCACCTTCTACAACGCGACGTACACTGTAGAGAACGCCCTTGCCAAGGTCAAGGACGAGAAGGGCATGAAAAGGGTGGAAAGGTTCCTGAGACTTGATGTTTGCCCGGATTGCCACGGCACAAGACTTTCCGACGCGGCAAGGGCACCAAGGCTTAGGGGAATATCTTTGGCCGATGCCTGCACGATGACCCTCACGGAGATTGTGGAGTGGGTCAAAGGCGTCCCAGCCTCACTTCCTGAGGAGATGCGTCCGATGGCCGAAAGCATTTGCGAATCGTTCCTCGACACGGCCAAACGACTGATGGATTTGGGAATAGGTTATTTGTCTCTGGATCGCTCAGCGGCCACACTTTCGACCGGGGAGCGGCAAAGAATGCAATTGGCCAGAGCCGTCAGAAACCGCACGACCGGAGTTCTGTACGTTTTGGACGAGCCGTCGATCGGCCTGCATCCATCGAACATCCTCGGACTTTGCGGCGTGATGGAAGACCTGATAGCGGACGGCAATTCCGTGGTACTCGTGGATCACGACACACAGATTCTGACCAAATCCGACTGGATGATCGAGATGGGGCCAGGTGCCGGCTCCGATGGCGGCGAGGTGATGGCGCAAGGCACGGTTAATGACATTGAGGCCAATGAATATTCAAGGATAGGTCCCTTCCTTTCAGGCAAGGCCTCTCTTAAAGTCAGACCGCAGATAAAAGACACTGACATATTCATTGATGGGAAGATAGTGATGGAGACGGATGCGATTCATACCGTCAAGCCGCTCAGGGTTGAGATTCCGAAAGGCCGTATGACGGTTGTCACTGGTGTCTCTGGTTCCGGCAAGACTACAATGGTGCTTGAAAGTCTTATTCCCGCACTTCAGGCGAAGATCACAGGTAGTGAGCTGCCGTGTCACGTGAAGTCTATAGACGCTGAAGGAATACGTCAAGTGAAACTTATAGA
This sequence comes from uncultured Bacteroidales bacterium, assembly GCA_934725285.1. GTDB lineage: Bacteria > Bacteroidota > Bacteroidia > Bacteroidales > UBA932 > Cryptobacteroides. The sequence continues at coordinate 1,098 of CAKVBK010000121.1, forward strand.
CGCTTCTCCGATAGGCATTAACGTCCGTTCAACAGTGGCTACTTATGCCAATGTCCACGATGAGTTACGCAAAGTCTTCGCCAAGACTCCGGATGCCAAGAAGCACGGCTACAAGGACGGGGATTTCTCCTACAACACCGGCAAACTCAGGTGTCCGACATGTGACGGAACCGGGGTTATCAGCCTTGACGTGCAGTTTCTTCCGGATGTGGACATCCCGTGTCCGGATTGCCGTGGGTCGAGATATTCAAAAACGGCAGGAAGCATCCGAAGAGAAAACTCTGCCGGTGAATTCCATTCGCTGCCGGAACTTATGGACATGGACATCAATTCCGCCCTTGACGCCTGTGCGGATTTGAAACTTATCAGCCAACGACTGAGAGTCTTACGGGACCTCGGTCTTGGTTATCTGACGTTAGGTGAGGAGACCCCAAGCCTTTCAGGTGGAGAAGCTCAGCGTCTAAAACTGGCCAGCGAGATGGGCAGGGGACAGGGCGATTCCGTCTTCGTCTTCGATGAGCCGACCATCGGCCTTCACCCGTCCGATGTCATGACTCTTTTGAAGGTTTTCCAAAGTCTTATCGACCATGGAGCCACAGTCATCGTCATCGAGCACGATCTTGATGTCATCCGCAACGCAGACTACATCATCGACATGGGACCCAGAGGCGGCTCGGAAGGCGGTCGCATTGTCGCCACCGGTACTCCAGAACAAATTCGTGAGACAAAAGACAGTGCAACAGGGCGTTATATTTAAGATTATCAAATATGCGAAAGATTATCACATTAATCATTTTAATGATTATTTCTGTCGGCCTTATGGCGCAGAATGGGAAGGATGTCACGTCGGAATGGCTCAAGGACAATTACACAAAGAGGGAAGTGATGATTCCAATGCGTGATGGGGTACGGCTCTATACTGCTGTCTATGAGCCTGTTTCGGCATCTGCGCCTAAGCCTGTCATGCTTGTTCGCACGCCATATTCTCTCAAGCCTTACGGTTTTGAGGCAGGAGAGGAGCCTCCGACAGACAAACAGGCATATTCATCAGGCATCTGGGGAGATTTGTTCAATTACGCGGCTGACGGTTATGTGATTGTTCTCCAGAATGTACGTGGAACTTACCTCAGCGAAGGGTGTTTTGAGAACATCAGGCCGCATCTTACCGGCAAGGCCGGTGGGTTGTCCAAAGGACAGACTGTTGACGAGGCAACAGACACATACGACACTGTCGAATGGCTTCTTGCCAATACCCGCAGCAACGGCAACATCGGTGTAAAAGGCACATCGTACCCTGGCTTCTATGCCACTATGGCAGCATTGTCGCGACATCCTGCGATAAAGGCTATCTCTCCACAAGCTCCTGTCACAGACTGGTTTATGGGAGATGACGCACATCACAATGGTGCGTTCTGCCTTGCGGACTGCTACCGTTTCGGTTCGTCAATGTACAGGACACGCAAGGCTCCTTCCACAAAGGGCATGAAAGGTCTCGTTAAGATAGATTCCGATCTCTATGAATATTTCCTAGGCAAGCCGCTTTCCGAACTTTCCACGTTCTTCGGAGATTCATTGACCTTTTGGAATAGTATGGTGGCTCATCCGGACTATGACCGATTCTGGAAAAAACGTAATCCGTCCGTTCATCTCAGTAACATCGAACCTGCTGTCCTCGTGACAGGAGGCTTCTATGACGCAGAAGACTGCTTCGGTGCTTTTAAGACTTACGCTGAACTGAAAAAGCGTTCTCCCAAAGGCGACATATTCCTCGCTATCGGGCCGTGGCATCACGGGGGTTGGGGGAACCGTCATGTGAATAGTATTGCCGGTGCGTGGTTCGGGGAAGCGTCAGGGGAGTACTATCAAGACAAGGTTGAATATCCATTTTTTACCTATTATCTTGAAAGTAAAGGGAATATTCCCGCGAAAGTGAATGTTCTTCCGTCCGGGGAAACACAGCGGTCCAAAATGGAAGGCGTGCCGTCAGCACCGCGTTGGGAGACATATTCCACATGGCCTCCTACCGAAGCGAAACCGTTCAGAATCAATCTTTCAGGTATAGATTCCTTGAATATCTCAGAGCCGGCTTCTCACGCTGTGTTCCGGTCATTCACATCTGACCCTTCGAACCCTGTCCCGTACATGGACGTGAAGTCCAGTGGACGGGACCACGGCTACATGACTGCCGACCAGACTTTCGCTTCTGCAAGGCATGATGTCCTGACATATTCAGGAAAACTTCTTTCTGACACACTTCACCTCGCAGGGCCAGTCAAGGCGCACATCGAACTGAGGCTTGACCTTCCAAGCGGAGAGAAATCAAGGAATATGGATGCGGACATTGTCGTCAAGCTGATCGATGTCCGTCCCGACGGCTATCAGATGCTTGTACGTGGAGACGTGATGCCTGTTCGTTATCGCGATGGATTCGGCAAATCAAAAGCCACTTGTTCCGGGAAAACGGTCAGCCTAGATTTCACCATGTGCGACATTGATCACTACTTCCTTCCCGGCCATTCATTGATGATCCAGATCCAAGGAAGCTGGTTCCCTCTTATCGCCATGAACCCTCAGACATTCGTTCCGAATCCGTTCTCCGCAACAGCGGAAGGCTATCGCGCGATAAAGATTTCTGTCTCGTCAGATTCGTATATTGAATGTGGATGCATCAGATAGTGCTCGTCCTCTGACGATTCACCATAATAAAAGCATTGCTAATGCAATCATTGGCAATGCTTTTATTATTAGATGTTAAAACAATATAGTTTAGTGAGGTAACAAATTAGTTATAGCCCAAAATAGTGATGGATGCAACTTGATTGTAGCATCACTGATGCTTTATGAACAAAGTTAGTCTCCATTGAATATGTTCATAAACTCCTCACCTGTGATGGTTTCTTTCTCAAGAAGGTACTTCGCGCATTTATGCATCTTGTCGATGTTGGCGGTGATGATTTCTGTAGCTTTTTTCTTGGCATCGGCAATCATCACGCGGACTTCTGAATCAATGTCAGCGGAAGTCTCGTCAGAGCAAGCTAACTGTGAGGAACCGCCTAGATAAGAATTGCCTTTAGTCTCAAGAGCCATCATCCCGTACTTGTCACTCATTCCGTAGGCCGTGATCATTGAACGGGCCATCTGGGTGGCTTTCTCGATGTCGTTTGATGCTCCAGTCGTGCATGTGTGACAGATGACTTCCTCAGCTACACGTCCACCTGTCAGAGTTGCTAGACGGTTCAGAAGATAATCCTTGCTATAGAGGAACTTCTCTCCCTCATCAACCTGCATAGTGTAGCCAAGCGCTCCGGAGGTTCTCGGAATGATTGTGATCTTCTGAACTGGGGCGGAGTTGCTTTGTGCAGCGGCCACCATGGCGTGACCGATCTCGTGATAAGCGATGATTTTCTTCTCCTCCGGTGAGATCACGGCGTTCTTCCTCTGCTCACCTGCCATCACAACCTCGACACTCTCCTCAAGATCCTCAGTTGTGGCGGCTTTCTTGCCAAGACGCACTGCCCTCAAGGCGGCCTCATTGACAATGTTGGCCAATTCGGCTCCAGAGGAACCGGCTGTGGCGCGTCCGATCAGGTCAAGGTCTA
>CAKVBK010000122.1 GCA_934725285.1 uncultured Bacteroidales bacterium
GGACCAAGAGGCAGATCAATGATTTGATTTTCAGGGATTGGTTACGAAAGAACTGTTAAGTCTATGAATATTACGGCAATATTAGTTTTGATCTCAGCGGTGGCGGTGGCCGCCGTGGTGGCGCTGCTTGTCGTCATTCAGAGGAATGCCGCTGAAAGGCAAAGGATTGTCAATGAATATGAAAAAGCGGAGGATAAGCTCCAGAGACAGCTGACGGAGCTGACGGGAAAGAATGCGGCGCTGGAAAGCACGCTGAAGGCCAGGGATGAATATGAAAGCAGGCTAAGGGAAGAGCAGGCGAAGGCGCTTGAGGAGCAGAGGCGTCTGCAGGAAAAAGCCCTCGCCATGCAGCGGGATATTCAGGAAAAGGCGATGGCGGAGCAGAAGGAGGCGCAGGAGAAGGCTTTGAATATGCAGAGGGAGCAGCACGAGAAGGATCTGGAAAAGATGAAGGACGCGTTCAAGGCTCTGTCTGCGGACAACAGCACTGAGTTCAAGAGGCAGAGCGCGGAGTCGATCTCGGAGCTTCTGAAACCGATGCAGGAGAAGTTCGCTGAGTTCGGAAAGGCCGTGCAGGAGTCCAGGAAGGAGGCTGTGGAGCAGAGCGCACAGCTGAAGGAGCATATTCACAATGTGATGGAACGGTCGCAGGCGGTCGGGGACGAGGCAAGGAATCTGGCGAACGCGCTGACGGGATATTCAAAGGTCCAGGGAGACTTCGGGGAGATGCTGCTCACTGACGTGCTTAAGAACGCCGGGTTGGTGGAAGGCGTGCACTTCTTCACCCAGAGCGTGATGACGGACGAAAGCGGCCACGAGATCAAGAGCGAGAGCGGCAGGACCATGATTCCGGATGTGATGGTGCTCTACCCGGACGACACGACCGTCATAATCGACTCCAAGGTCAGCCTGAAATCTTTCAATGAATATGTCAACGCGGAAAAAGCCGAGGATCGGGTAAGACTCGCCAAGGCGCATGTCGAAAGCGTCCGGAAGCACGTGGATGAGCTCAAGACAAAGGACTACGCGTCCTACATTCCAGAGGGCAGGCGCAAGGTGAACTACAATCTGATGTTCATCCCGATCGAGGGTGCGTTCAGGCTTATGCTGGAGGAAGATCCGATGCTCTGGCAGACGGCAAAGGACAGCAATGTGCTGATCGTGAGCCAGATGACATTGGTAATAGTCTTAAACATGATACAGATGGCCTGGAAGCAGGCGAACCAAGAAAAGAACATCGCCGAGGTCTACAAGACGGCGGAGGAACTGATGAGCCAGCTGAACGGCTGGATGGATAGCTATGTGGCTATCGGCGCTATGTTAGGCAAAGCCCAGGCCGCCTACGAGACCTCGACCAAGAAACTGACCGAGTCCAACCAAAGCGTCGTCAGGAAGATCCAGAAACTGGAGAAGCTCGGCCTCTCCCCCAAGAAGTCCCAGGCCAAAATCAAGCCCGGTGCCCGCAAAACAGGCCCCGAGTCCATAGTCCCCCCTGAACTAAACGCAACCACAATCGAAAACACAGAATAGCTCCACCCATTGGTGCGTCAGGACGCAACTTTCACGCACCAAGTACTCCCTCGCCCACACCTCGTGCGCAGGAACCCAGCCTTTTCTCACGGAGGGTCTGGTCTTGAGGCATCAGCGTTTCCCAACGTGAATCGTGCGCAAGATCCCAGCCTTTACTCACGGGAGGGTCCCCAGTATATATCCAGGTGCGTCATCAATCCCTTTACACGCACGAAGCAATCCGTCAGCTTCTCCGGTGAGCAGATAGAGGCTTTCCACGCACGGGCTCACAAAATAAGCCCTCCCGTAAGCGAAACCGCCACAATGACGCACCAACCGCGGCAACAACTAGTCGCCACAAAGACTGGAAACGGAGGGACACGCGCAAGGAGCGTAGCGACCGAAGGGGTTTCGGGGAATCCTTTCCCCGTGCCCCTCTGGGGCTGTCACGCAGTGACTGGGGGTTGAAGGAATCGTGCGCGAAGCGCGTAGCGACCGAAGGGGTTTCGGGGAATCCTTTCCCCGTGCCCCTCTGGGGCTGTCACGCAGTGACTGGGGGTTGAAGGAATCGTGCGCGAAGCGCGTAGCGACCGAAGGGGTTTCGGGGGATCCTTTCCCCGTGCCCCCCTGGGGCTGTCACGCAGTGACTGGGGGTTGGAAGGAACAGTCTATGATCATCCTTAGAGGATGTTCATAGACTGTTCACGTATTTTCTCCAGCTCGTCCTTCATACGAACGACGAGTTTTTGAATGCCGGAATGGTTGGCTTTGGAGCCGGTCGTGTTGATCTCGCGGCCCATCTCCTGAATGATGAAACCGAGCTTGCGGCCGGGATATTCCTCACCGTCAATCGTGTCCAAGAAGTACTTGCAGTGCTGGCGGAGCCTGACCTTCTCCTCGTTGATGTCCAGCTTCTCAAGGTAGTAGATCATCTCCTGCTCGAAGCGGGACGGATCGACCTTCTGCTGAAGAGCCTCCAGATTCTTCATAAGCTTCTCCCTGACAGCATCGATCCTTTCCTTTTCAAAGCCCTCGACATGATTTTCAAGGTCAAGAATGTTCCTTACCCTTGAGGTGACATCCTTGTAAAGAGCCTCCCCCTCCTTCGCGCGGTAGTCATTCACGGCAGCGAGCGCCTCGTCAATGGCCTTCTCCACAAACGGCCAGTTCTCCTCTGTGACGACTTCCTGACGGGAGTTGTCCAAAACATCAGGGAAACGCAGAATGGAAGCAAGCATTGTGTTCGGGTTGAAAGTCAAGGAGTCAAACACAGGAAGAGACGAGCCGAAATCCATCAGTTGGTCGTAATATTCCTTGAGCAGCTCCTTGTTGATCTGTTTGGCCATCCCCCCGGCCTTTGGCTCCCACGTCATGTAGAAGTCTATTGTGCCACGGACCAAAGAATCGGTGATTTTCCGTCGCACCAAAAGTTCCTTGTCCTTGGGGAGAAGTGACGACTTGATGTTCGCGTCTGAGTTTTTGCCGTTCAGCGTCTTTATCTCGATGGTGAGTTTACCTGTCTCCAGGACGGCCTCAGCCTTGCCGTAACCGGTCATTGACTTGATCATATTCACATTAGTTTTACCACTTGGACCGGGATTCAAAGCGACAGGATCCCGCTTCCGCCGCAAAGATAATGATTCCTAAGCAAAACTGCCTCAAAAACATCCTTCCCAAGCCACAGAATGATGGAATATTTTCGTAATAAAGAGGCTGCTTTGATTTGTTTGCAGGAGATTAATCGCTATATTTACAAGACTTATCAACCTTATATTTAATAACTCTAAAAACGGATTCGATATGAAAAATCTAAACCCGACGATAGAACTGGAGAGGATTCTCGGAGGACAGATCTATGACGCGTTGCAGGGAGGAGTTGTCGAGGCTGTGCTCAAAAAGGCCAAACTGAACAGCGGTGACGACTACTGGAGAAGCAATATGGAAGGGCACAGCATCAAGATCACAAGGCCGTTGCTCAGGGATCTTTACGGGCTGTGCGAGGAGGTGAAGGACAGGCTTGGGTTCGAGGAGCCGGTCGATTTTTATGTGACGGGAGACTCCACTGTCAATGCCTTCTCAGTTGCCTCGGCCGAGGAAGGTATGCCTCATATTGTCAACCTGAACTCTTCATTGGTAAGCTTGATGACAGAGGATGAGCTGCGTTTCGTCATCGGACACGAGCTCGGTCATCTGATCAACAAGGACAGCGCGCTTCAGAGGCTGATAATGTTCGTGTTCCCTCCGGACAACACGACACCACCGATGACGTTGCAGTACAAGATACGGCTGCACAACCAGTTGGCCGAGCTTGTGGCTGACCGCTATGGTTACATGGCTGTAGGAAAAGTTGAGCCTTGCGTGACTGCTTTCTTCAAGATGGCCTCCGGACTGGATCTGGCCAAGATGAATGTAAGCATGGAGGCTTTGCTGGAGGACAACAGCCGTCATCTGGACTATTTCCTTAAGGACAAGGGGCTAAACCGGGCGTCACATCCAGTCAATCCGATCAGGGTTCAGGCCCTGAGCCTGTTCGCAGGAGCAGAGTCCGAGGAGGAATTGTCTGAAGGGATGGATTCTCTGATCTCCATTCTGATGAAGGTCGGAAATTCCCTTATTGATGAATATATGGCGGACTTCATCGCGTCCGCCGGCTTGATTGTGGCCGGTGCTGACAGTGAAGTCACGGACGAGGAGATCAACCACATCATCGGCACATTGGCTCCATTGACGATCTTCCCACGCGTGTATCTTGAGGAGATAGCCAAAGGTGATGTCGGTAAGACATTCTCAAAGGCGGTTTCAGCGATTCTGGAGGCCGACCCTGGAATGCGCGAGTCGATGCTGCGCTATGTGATGTCTTTGGTACTGTCCGACAAGGACATAGCGAAAGGCGAGGTCGATTTCATCTACACTTTCGGAGGCAACATTGGCTTCGGAGAGAAGGAAATTTCCACGATGTTCGCCGAAACCATCCAGCGGGAATATGTCCCAAGCCTGAATTCGATCTGTTAGCTTGAATATCATCAATGGTTCGACGCCTTTTTGCACTTTCACGATTTTTGCATAACTTGCCGAGGTTTTAGAAGCTGTTTTGATTTGTTTGTTTGAAGGTTTGAGAGTGAAAAACTTCAGGTTCGACCGCTTCTTCCAAGGA
>CAKVBK010000123.1 GCA_934725285.1 uncultured Bacteroidales bacterium
GCGATGAAATTCGCGAACAGGGAGGCCAAACGTGGCAATCTCTACCAAGGTATAATTCTGGATCCCCCGGCCTACGGACACGGTCCGGACGGAGAGAAATGGAAACTGGACGAATGTCTTTTCGACATGATGAGGACCGTGGGGAAGATACTCGCCCCGGAAAACAGTTTCCTCGTTCTGAACCTTTACTCCAACGGATTCTCGGCGATTCTTGGCGAGACGGTTGTCCGTCAGGCTTTCGGGCTCGCTCCAGACACCGCTCTGGAATCGGGGGAGCTGGTTCTCAGGGACAGGTTCGGGAAGAATCTGCCATTGAGCATATTCGTAAGACTCAGGAGGTAGAGGAATGAAGTCATTTGTCAGATTCTGCCTGGTTTCCGTTGTCCTTGTGGCGCTCGCTTTCTTCTGCGAGGGGCTGCGGGTCAATTTCTTTACCGGATCTGACACTGAGACAGTTGTCATGACATCCAACGGCGACATTACCGACCCGATCCAATCTGAACATTCATTCATAAAGTTCAACACGCCATGCCTGACAAGCCCGACGGCCGAAGGGCAGACGGTAATCCGCACAGTCACCGGAGCTTCCGGCAGTCCGTGCAGGAACGCGCGCAGGACGGAACTTGACTTCAGGGTTCTGGAGTTCAAGGCATTCTGTCATCTTAACGTGCAAAGGCATTCCCTGCCCTCGCTGCGGAAGCTGCGCCTATAGCGGTCGGTTCCATTCAAGGCCTCATCGGGTCTGCAAATCCAAAAGGGTGTCGTCCCCCTCTACGGACGACAAGCATGTATTACCATAACAAGGTGATGCAACCATATTTTTTTACACAACAACAATTCTCCAAGGTTTATTGTGTTCCTTGGAGAGAGTAATCTGTAAAGATTACGAATTTATTTTCAACACTTCAGCCGACAGTCGAAAGTTGGCAAAAGTATTTTAAACAGAAAACAAATGGAAACCGTAAATATCAAAAAGACAAGGTCCGCAAAGGACATAATCGTGACACTCGTATTCCTCGCGGCGGGTGTGGCTCTTCTATTCTGCTCTGACTCAATGTTCATCCTAGGATGCACGCTCATAGCTTTCGCCGTGATCCTGTTCCTTGCGATGAAGTCATCGTATGTCATCGAAGGCAAAGACGGTTCGTTCAGGCGCAAGACGGCGAACTATCCCAAAACCAGCAGAGAGGAACTCGTTTCTTTCCTTGAGGGAAAATCCGCGAAGGTTGTCCCGGAGGCTCCTGGCGGACTGCTGATGTACATCTACTATCGCTGTGACAAATCATGCGGCTTCGCCCAGATCAACGACTTCGACCAGTATGAGTACAAGCCGATCACTGAGCTGCTCCCGCTCAACGCAGAGCAGGTGAAAGCTCTGATATAGAACCGATTCTAACCTATCGCCGCCGCAATAAGGCGGCAGCGTACCCAACGGTGCGGCCGTTATCCTTTTTCCAAGGCACGGTCGCACCGTCTCATATTCATGAATTTCATGCGGTAAAAGATAAGCTCTGGCCCGGAAGGTCCGAAACCGGAGGAATGTTCGACAATACGGTTCGGATTCATGAGCGTAAGATCCTTTCGGGCCGGGCTTTCCGCTATCGGTTCGCGATGGCGTCCATCGCCATCGTGAACGAGTTGTTCTCAATCAGAAATCTCAGGAATTCCTTCGTCGCGTTTTTGCAATAGGTGCCTTTGAGAATATGGAAAGATCCTTCCATTTCCGAGTGCGGTTGGTCCAGCTCGATCGCCACAAAATCCTTGTTGCCCCTGACCGTCGCCTCGGAAAGCAGTGTCACCAGATTGGTCCTTGAAACCATGTCCAAGAGCACATTCAAGTCATTGATTTCCAACCTGACATCATATTTAAAATTCTGCCCGTACAAAAGGTTGTCGAAAGCGTTCCTAGCCTGTAATCCGTTCGCCGGCAGGGCGAGCGGCAGTCTTTCCAACTCAGAGAGGCGGATTTTCTTCATCTTGGCGATAGGGTTGCCCTTTCCGGCGATGACACAAAGTCTGCTGTTGAACAGGATGTGCGAGTCGATGTCCTCGTAACTTTCCAATGGTTTGTAGGACAATGCCACGTCAAGTTGCCCGTGCTCAAGCATTTCCATAAGGTTCTCCATCGAACGACAATAAACCTTCAGTTTGATCCCAGGATATTTCTTCATAAAATCCCGGACCGTGTCAGCCAACAGCGGGCAGAACGTGTAGGTCGCTCCGACATTCAACGTGCCGACATTCAGATCCCGTACGTCTTTCATCCTTTCCGCGCTCGCGTCCACATCCTTGAGAACCTGTTTGGCGTACGGGAGATACTGTTCTCCGTAGTCGCTCAGGGCGACGTGCCTTGAGTCCCTGACAAGGAGATCCACCCCAAGTTCATCCTCAAGCTGCTTTATCTGCTGGGACAAAGTGCTTTGGGAGATGAACAAAGCCTTGGAGGCCTCGGAGAAACTGCACAGTTGCGCGACTTTGACGAAATAACGTAGTTGTCTGAATTCCATTATTTTGTGACCTTAAATGAAAAATTCTGGAAAAGCAGGATGGGAAGCAGCGCTCCGACCACCATCGCGATGATGGTTACCATGCAGGTCATCCAATTGAACTTCAGCAGGTACAGGTAGTGCATGAACGATGGCTCTGAATATGATCCCAGACAGTGCATCAGCGACTGGATTGTCCGGTAGGCGTACATTCCTGGGACCATAGGAAGCAGTGCCGGAAAGGAGATGCATTCGGCCGGAGTCTTGATCAGCTTGGCGGCCGGCAAAGCCAGGAAGCCGATGACAAGAGCGCCAAGCATACTGCCTGAAGCCAACTGGAAGCCACATATATTCATCAACACGTATCTGGTCATGTGTCCTGCCGCGGCGATCGAGGCGCACAAAGGGAACACCTTGGGTGACGGATTGCTTATGCTTGAGAAGCCTATCGCCGCTATGGCGGCAAAGATACCGTCTTTTATGATAAGAAAGAAAAGTTCCATTACAGAAATTGAATGTTAAGCAGTCCGAAAGCGATGCAAAGTCCCAAAGACAGGCAGACTGTTATGATCAAAGCGTGCAGGAAACGGCTTATGCAACAGATGTAGTGGCCATAGATAAGGTCGCAGACCGCATTGCAGAAAGGAATTCCAGGCACAAAATAAAGAACACTTGTGGCAAGAGCCACCTCCGGGGTCTTTCCCAAACCGAAGACGAAACCGGAACAAGCTATCACAGCGGACAGACAGGCGGCGAGGACTATCACGATCCGGAAGTCAACTCCCTTTGCGGGAAGTTTCTGCTTGAGAAAAAAACCGTCCACTGTGGCAAGGAACACAATTGCCATCGAGATCAAGTCTCCACCGAAAAGCTCACAGAAAGAGGCGTTGGCAAGCCCTACAAGGACAAGCACAAGCCAAGGATTCAGTCTTTTCTTTTCAAGTATTTCCTTGAAACGGGCCGTCGCGGTCTGGACATCAAGTCCTTCCTCGACAATCTTCCAGCTGAGGCCGCTGAGGCCCGAGACCGTGTTGAAGTTGATCCTGTCAGCAGGAATCTTTCCGGTCACGGTGTAGGATTTCTCCTCTCTCTCATCCCAAAGGTTCAGGACTATGCATGTAGGGAGCACGGAGAAGTCGGCCTTGGTGTGCCACTGTTCGGCGATTCGGCCCAGATTCTTCTCGATGCGGATTGTCGTCGCACCGCTGGCGTAGAGCTCCGTGGTGTAGTCTCTCAGGAATATGCTCTTGCGCTTCAATTCATTATGCAGCGTGAGTTCCTGTGTTTCCATATTCCTTGTCCTTCTTTACAACATCGTGGAGTGACACAACGTTATCAGCCTTCGCATCTGAATCCTCATCTTCAAGGGATCCATAGTAAGGAATGCCGTCGGCATCCACACCGTCTCTTCCCCCATTCCAAGACACAGGTCTTACGAGATTGTCGGAATAGGTGATGATGCTGTGTTTGGCATTGAGGGCCTTGAGCCTCTCATGCAGGAAAGAAACGATCAGGATGACCGCGCTTGCGACCGCGCAAACAATGATCAGTGATCCGGAATTGGCGCTCATAGCAGCCGTGGAAATTTCAAGTGGTGTCATAATCTTACGCTCTTTTTGTTTGACGGCGCAAAATTATAACACCACTCGCGATTCGGGATGGATCATCATCACTTTGTTTCGATAACTGCTATCGGGATTTCCGAAACATTCTAAGACTGGGCGGACAGGAACGCGGCGAGGGATTTCTCGATTTCGTCGGCAAACTCCTTGTCACCGGCCTTGCGGATGACTTCGTTGGTCATGTGGTAGATGAGATTGCAGTTATATTCAAAGTCACTCTTGCACATCGGGTAGAAGTCAAGGTAGAACCTGATGGACTCGGTAAGCTCATTGGTAAGTTCCGTGGCAAGAGCCTTGGCCTTCTCCGGCTTTCCGAGAGCGTAGTAGTCCTTGATCATCTCTATCGGGAAGATGGCGTTGGCGCCCCAGCCGAGAATCGAGTTGTCGTAAGGGTACTCCTTAGGCTTGAGGACCTGCTGGCACTTGTCTAGCATCTCCTCCGCGCGGTCATTCTCTCCGGCGGCGATGAACGCGTTGGCGGCCGACACGAACATATTCCTTAAGGACATCACCCCGAGGAAGGTGTA
>CAKVBK010000124.1 GCA_934725285.1 uncultured Bacteroidales bacterium
GTGTGATTGTTTTTGTCACAGGAAGTGAACCCGAACGAGAATGCTACAAGCAGCATCGTGGCTGCTGAAATAGATTTGATTAATCGCATAACAAATTGATTTTAATTTTTTCTATAATATTACTCTTTTGCTCTTATCTTGATGCTGATCGCTTTCAGTTGCTGCCAACCAGCTTTGTCGGTCAGTCGTACCATAAAATGATAGTCGCCTGTGTCGATGCCTTCGGGGATAGGGATGTCTACCTTCGCGTTGTACGACTTCTGCCCTTCTGGAATCGCGAAATCCTGGTTATAGACCCACGGGTTGACTGGATCCTTCTTTGGGTCAAGAGGGCAGTCGCCTGCGGATGTCGAGTGAGTGTGGTGGTCGAAGTTGTGGTGGATCTCCAAATTGAAGTTTCCGAGCTCATCGTTGTCCGTGAATGTGTAACGGAACGGTATCTCCTCTCCGATGTGATAAATCTCGCAGTCGATTGGTGACGGGACATCCCCGTCCACGATCTCCGGCTTCTCCAGATCCTTGGCTTTCGTGTCTTCTCCCGTGCAGCTTTCGGCCACTATAATCGCTGTGTACAATGCCATTATACATAAGCATTCTGCAATTAGATTGATTTTGTGTCTCATGATTTTAATGTTTTGTAAACCCTCATGCAGTCAGGTTGTTGTTTGTTGTTTTATTGTATAGACGCCATTAAAAATTCCACGCTGCCATCACCGAGATGTCGCGGCCAGGGGCTGGAACACCGATCAGGCGGTAGTAACTGGTGTGATCGTAGTGTCTGACACCAAGGAGGTTGTCGCAACGTAAGGTCAGGCGTAGAATGTCCTTTCCAAGAGGAAATGACTTCCCTAATGAGATGTTGACAAGCTGGTAGCCAGATGTCGGCTCTTCCGGAGGCACAACCTCATCCTGGTCGCCCACGGCAACATATTCAATGGCGGCGAAACCTCCTTTGGCTGCATCGGTTGCAGGAAGATTGTAGCGAAGCCTGGCGGAAGCTGACCAGGGAGGGGACATTGGCAATGAATATCCTTTCTTTTCGCCGTTGAGCTGCCGTGAGTGAAGGTATTCACCGCTGGCATCCAATTCCAAGTCACGATTCAGATGCCATTCAAGCGATGCTTCGGCACCCCAGCGGAAGACTCTGCTTTGTGTGTAGTAATATAGTTGCAGACCTTCCTGATAATCTGGAGTCGGGTTGAGGTAGATGTAGTTCGGAAAATAATTCATGAATGGGGTGAATGATGCTTTGACGGAGCTTTGCTCGTAGACTATTCCGGCATCCATCTGATAAGATTCTTCCGGCTTCAGCTTGGAGTTGCCTTTCTCGTAGCGGAATATGTTGTAGTTGACACCGTCCATTCCAAGCTCCTTCGCAGCCGGCATGCGGAAACTCTTGCCTATGTTCGCCTTAAGCACGAAGTCACCAAGCCTCCCGTTGATTCCGGTGGACCAAGTCAGGCTGTGGAACCGTTTTCTCAAGTCTGCAGACCTCTCCATATATACCGAGTCTCCGTCCGCAGTCGGGGTCTTGAACCAATCCTTATAGGAATGAATATTCACTCGTCCATAGTCGTAGCGAATGCCGCCGCTCAGTATGAGCCTCTCGTTGACCACAGTCCGGTCGGACACGTAAGCCCCGAACGTACGCAGCCCGAAATCCGGAAGGATAAACCCCCATCCACCTGTTCGGTTCAGCTGGCATTCCGCATTCACCCCCATATTCAAAGTGTTCGTTCCGAATGTTTGACGAGCATTGATTATGGCAGAGAATGTGTTTTTCCCGAAGCTCCGTTCCAGGTCGCTGGAAGGCGTAGGCATATAGCCGTGTGAGACAGGTTCTGAATATTCCCGCTGCCTGTTGTTCTGCCAGCCCAAGTCAGATTCCAATGTCCCGCTGCCCCACGTCCGTTCGGTATGATTTGAGACAAATAGGTGATTGACAGTATGGTACGGCAGGTCGATATCTCGTCTGGAAACATTGTAGTCAATGTCTGACATTCGCACTTCAAGTCCGTGGGCGTCAGCGAAAAAGCCACTTCTTGTGTTCACATTGCTTATCCGCAGGGATGTTCTCCAGCTGTCGCCCTCGTAGCCAAGTGCGAGGCTGCCGTCAGCTTCCCTGCCAGCCGTATTGCGTAGGCGGCGGTCGCAAAGTTTGATGTAGTACGAATAGTATTGTATACTGTCGGTCGGAACCTTGTAGTCAGCATAGTCGATGAATGTTCCGTTCGCTTTATACCAAAACCTTCCAAGGCTGCCTCCGATCTTACCGGTAGCTCCAACTGATTCGTTATTGCTTCGGGCGAACAGATTTACACTTCCTCCGAACCTTTTGGCCGGAATGATGTCGCTCTTTAGGTTGATCACTCCACCGATGGCGTCCGAGCCGTAAGCCAGAGCTGCCGGTCCTTTGACGATCTCCACATTCTCAACGCCGAATTGATCGGCCTCAAGTCCGTGGTCGTCTCCCCATTGCTGTCCCTCGTGCTTGATTCCGTTCTCGGCCACGAGTATTCTGTTTGTTCCCAAGCCTCTTATGGTCGGTTTGGATTCTCCTGAACCGATCACAGTTGCCTTCACTCCCGGAATTTTCGACAGACTCTGCATCAAAGATCCTCTGAAATTCTCTTCTATGTATTTCCAGTCGGTATTGACTGTGTTTAAGGATGTACGCATTTGGACATCCTTTTCGCTGCTTTGTCCTATCACCACCGCTTCATCCAGCGTCCCGCCTTCCTTTGATTTGATGCTGTCGGTCACGGCCATTCTTTTCAATGTGTCCGAACGTGTGGCATCACTCAAAGGCATACGGCTTACTTTCGCATTCAATCCATCAAATGCGAGACAGAGCAGGATGAATAGTGGAAGAACACAGATCTTCCTTCTCATCTCAATCTGGTTTGTGGGCATTGAATGACAAGTCGATAAGGATTATCAACTTATTGCCCAATAAATACCTAATGTTGTTGATCGCCTATGCCTTGGACTCATTTATGTTTTTTTATGCAATATCCTGGCATAGAACTCCGCGAAATTCGTAAGCGGCAAAAATAAGTTGCCTAAGGTGAGGTAAGTTATTTTTAAACGGTTACTTATGAGATGACTGGAAGGGGTGGGGCGCGTAGAGAATGCGTCAGAGTTTCAGCCTGTGTGACTCCTGATTCCGGTTGAACGGTCAAATCAGGGAAAAGCAATATGCTGAAGACATCCAGTCTTAAAGAAGACGAGCCAATGAAAGGTGTCGCGATGAAATGACAGATAGGACAACTGTCCTCGCAGTGTCCTCCTTCTGTGTGTCCCGGGATGTCCTGATGAGATTCCGACACCGCTTCAATCTCGTGAAAGTGACACACTTTCACGATGCTTACGGACATTAGGGTCAACAGAAGGACCAATGCGATTATGGCTTTGTCTTTTCTCATCTTTTGTATTCGACTGCAAATTTAATGATACCTTACGTAAAATGCAACAGTGTTGCAAATTTAATTTTGATAAATTTTATAAATTGATTTATTTACTATAAATTTGCGAATATATTATAGTGAAAATGAATGCCACTGACATCCTTAAAAAGGGCGGTCTGAAGAAAAGCGCCCAACGTATAGCTGTCGTAAACATTCTCCAAAAGCATCTGATTCCGTTGAAAGAGGACGAAATCAAGGAAGAAATGGGGGAGATATATGACAGGATCACCTTTTACAGAACGATGCAGGCTCTTTGTGAAGCAGGTCTTGTTCACCGCATCGTTGTAGACAAGACCATTGTTGAATACGCCTTGAACACTGAGGAGGAACATCACTCCCACGTCCATTTCTATTGCACGGTATGCCATTCGGTCACCTGCCTCAAGGACACTCAGGTGTCCAGTTACGATCTGCCGCTTGGCTACCGGCAGGAAGAGTGTCAGGTCCTGATAAAGGGCGTCTGCCCTTCTTGTCTCGTCTAAGCCTTATCTTGGGATGGCGGACACTTTAGAGTGTGCTTCTGGCTCAAATGCGGTTTCAGGCGTGCAGTGAGCCAGTTCGTTTGGGTGCACCAAAAGGCTTTCTGGTGTGCCAACCGTGCCACAAGACCCATTTGGTACCCTAAAAGGCCTTCTGGCGTACCAACAGCATCAAAAACACCATTTGGTACGCCAGAAGGCCTTGTGAGGTACGATGTCCGGGAATCATCAGAAAACAAACGCCGCTCCGATGTGAAGCTGGTTGCGCTTGAGTGTTGAACTGGCCGCGCTTGTCCGGTTCAGAAGGCCGGCGTTGTAGCCGACAGAGAAGCGTACCCGATGCATCAATTCGACACCCGCTCCACCACCGACAAGGACATCGAAACGCTTGTAGTCACTGTCTGAATAGAGGTTGTGCTTCTTCCTGTTGCCTCCCTTGCCGATTCCTGAGTCCACGGAAGCTGACGCCGCTATTCCATAATTAAGTGTAGGACCGGCATAGACGAACGCACGGACATTGTCCCCGAGGTTCACTCCAGCGTTCAGAAGCATCGGAATATTCATGTAATGCTCCTGAACTGAACCGGTTGCGAACGGCAGTTTGTAGTTGTCAGTCGTGAGGAACTCGTA
>CAKVBK010000125.1 GCA_934725285.1 uncultured Bacteroidales bacterium
ATCGCCTCTAGCCTTGACTCCTGTGTCTTTGTCTCCGATCCACCAATTTCCGTCCTTTATGTAAGGGACAAGACCATCAGCGCCATTGTTTCCGGTGAGGAACCAATAAAAGTCAGCGACGCTTGTTCTCGACTTGTCCCACTGACTGCCTGGGTTATGCGGATCCTCGACTCCTGACGCGACATATTCCTTCCACAGTTCGTATGCAGACTTGCCATCCGTTCCGTTCTTCCCGTCTGTACCGGCGGCCTTGACTCCGGTATCCTTGTCTCCGATCCACCAATTTCCGTCCTTTATGTAAGGCGTATCACCATTCTTTCCGTCACTGCCATCCTTTCCCTTAAGATAAATGAAGAAGTGATTGATGTCGGTAGGGCCTGTGTAATCAATCAGTTTTTCCTGAACCGCCTTGACCCACACTTCATAAGCGGACAAACCATCTTTTCCGTCCTTTCCAGGTACTCCTTGAATACCCTGCTCACCACGAGGCCCGACAGGCATAGTCACCTCAAGCGAGTTGCAGGAGACAAGCGTGGACGCACCCATCAGCGCCACGGCAAAAATTCTGAACACGTTTTTCATATCTGAATATGTTTGTTTATTGTTTTTTAAGATAATTCCACAGTGACTCAGATGCCACTCTTTCGATCACGACCTTACGGTCTCCTCTGCGCTCCTCATCTGATGCATAGACCGACATCACAGCCACACGCTTTCCGAATCCACGATAACACAGTCTTGCGGCCGGAACCCCTCTCATGACAAGCGCATCGTAGACAGCCTTGGCCCGAGCCCTTGACAGATTCTCGTTGTACTTGACCGAACCCTTGGCATCAGTGTAGCCTGCAACAAGGAACCGCGCTTCAGGAAAGCGTGAAAGAGTGTTCGCTATCTCATCAAGCGTAAACTGAGAGTCAGCCGTGATTGTGGCCTTGTCAAAATCGAAGTTCACATTGTCCATCATCTCAGCCAAGGTCTTCTCCAAAGGTATCTCCTTGACAACTTCCTTTATGACTTCCACCGGAACTTCCCTGACAGTCTCCTTTTCAATGACCTTCTCCGGAAACAAGCCGGCATAATCATTCGGATGTGTTCTCACGTAACGGTCGGAAATGGCCTTGTTCTTATCAGCCCCTCCAAACCTCAACATGATCCCGGCTGAGGCCTGGGCGAAATTGACTCCGTCCGTTCCGAACGAATGAAAATACTGTCCCTGGACACGCACTCCGACTCTGTTGCCCAGCCAACCGATAACCCCGATCCCGGCGGAAACTGGGAAGAACGTGTCGGCGTCGAAGGTATAGCCTTTGTTCCACGCATCCTCAGCCTTCCAAAGAGCCTCCTTGGTGACATCTCCGTTGAATTGCCCGAAATATGAGGTGGGAAAATTCTTGTGATAGCAGTTGACCCCGAGCCGCAAATATGGTTGGATCCACTCACTTCCGACAAATGGACGGAACTGGATTCCCGGCCCCGCCAGCAATGAATATCCCTGTTTGGAGGCTGCGTTCTGATCATAGTAGCGGGCAAGGCCGACATTGGCCTGAATGTCCGCATAAAGCCATTTTTTCAATTCCGCAGCCGAATACACCTCCACTCCACCATAGATCAGTTTCTCATCAAGTGTGAAGACATAATCTCCTCCGGCTGTCTGGTGAAAATTAGTCACGGTGGTTCTTGTGATGTTGGTCGCAGATCCTCCGAGACCGAACTCCCATGCCCTGAGGGCTTTCTCCGGACTTTGCGAATATGCCGCCACAGGGCAAAGCAAAGCCAACACGGTGGCGCACGCCACCCCGTACAGATTGTTTTTCATAATATTACAAAATTAATTTGACGTCAGATATCCCGTTTCTTACTTCACTGCATATTCAGTAAGGTTCTCAATGCCGGGGATGCCGTAATAGGCTGATATCAGATCGCCCTTGAGATAGACCTTGGAACCAAGCAGCTCAGGGTGATCAGCAAGGTTGAGAGCCGAGCGTATGTCTCCTTTAGCCAGCTTGACTGACATGCATGAGCTTTTGGTGGTGACCGAAGAACGGGATGCGATGGCTATGCATGTCATTGACGAGAACGGAGCGCTGAAGGATATTCCGTCCTTGGACGAAGTCAGATCACCTCCTACGATGTAGCCGCAGACCCAGACACCTTTCTCTCCGATATGTTCCTTCGCCTGCGCGACGCTGTACGCTGTCGACTGGCTTGTGCCAGGTTCTCCGTCAGTTCCCGAGCCAATCTCGTACGAGATGCTGTTCCACACTCTCGAAGTGTCAACAGTGATGGCAAGTCTTCCACCCTTTTCCGGATCGGACGGCTTGGAAGATGGACAGGATATTCCCAAAGAAAGGATCTCACAAGGATCGAGGAACCGTGTCAGCAGCACACTTGAAGATGAGCCATCATTCATCACGACGGAGACATTGCCCGGATTGAAATACCCTATGCGCTTTTCCGTCAGACTGAATCCCAGTTCTCCATCAGAAGAGGCTACCTTGATCGAGCCGTTCGGATAGACAGATTCGAAATCAGGGTCAATCTTCAAACGGACACCGGAATTAAGCTGCGTACAGTTCAGTCTGGCCTTGTTCTCCTTTCCCGACTGTACCACAACGACTTGCTCGTCACCGAACTGAGGCGCCGAGAACTCAGGCTTCGTAAACTTTCTGGACACGGCCTTGACGGTGTAACTGCCGGGGTTGACCAGCATAGATTCAGGAGAATCTCCATAGGCTCCTTCATAAAGGATTTCACCGGCTGAATTCTTGACTGTAAGCACAAAGGCATCCGTGTCCGGCAGATCCAAAGCGGATCTTGTGGACAAGCGTGAAGAGAAATTCCAACTTAACGTTCCCTGGACGTTCCCGGAAGGAATCTTGTTGCAGGACACCACCGCCACGGCTGTTGCCATCAATACGATGGCGGTGATTCTCAAGAGGATTCTAACAGAATTCTTCATAGTTGAAAATAATTAACGGCCCGCACCGTTGCGGAGCCGTCTGCAAAAGTATGGCAACAAAACATAAATAATGAACAGAAACAAAAATACCTTTCTTAAAAAACGTAAATTTCTGTTATTTACATAAAATTCACGGGGCAAGCGCATTCACTGCGTTCACCCCGCTACTTAACCTAAACTTAAACTATGAAAAACTTCACGTCAAATATACAAATTCTTTTAAACAAAACAACTATCTGAAACGATTTTTTATGTTGTTTTTGTTTATCTTAAGCGAAATTGTCAAAAAATCTCCCTTGGCAGCGCAAAATAAAGCCTCTGATCCCAAGGAAAGATCACTTCGCATCACGCGCGACATCGAGAATCTTCCTTACAGCTTTTTGGGCCTTGACACTCGGCCGCAGGCTGAAAATCACGACACAGGCGGCCAACAGGACACCAATCGGAACAGTGAATATCCCAGGTGCCGCATCTGTGCCGAATACTCCTAGAATGATGAATATGACCGCAAGAAGCAGCACGGCCACAACCTTGCGTTTCCGGTTCTTGTTGCCTTCCTTAAGGCAAAGCGCATAGCGTCTTGTCTCCTCTCCGTCAGCATTGGTTCCGACAAGCCCTGCATCCTCCAACCGGCAGGAGATGGCGCGCCAACGCAAAGGTGACGACCAATCCACAAACATGTCGCACTCACCAGTCGTGTCAGGAAGATCTTCCGGTGATATCTCATTGGATCTTTTGACATCTCCGAGTTTTGCCAGCTCCGCCTTGATGCCTCCCAAGACCGTTCCGAACGGTTTCTCACTCGTGAAGAGCACCATTCCGGCATCCATCATCTGTACTTTCTTGTCTATCATACCACAAATTTAACAATCTTTGAATATACCCACACAATCTTTGACGACATATTCATTAATACCCGTCCAAAAGAAACACGCGATAAGAGATAAAAAAGGAGTTGACTTTTCGCCAACTCCCTTTTCAGTGATACAATGTCTCGAATTACGAGAAGTTATCATACAGAATGCTCTCTGGCTGCACTCCAAGGCTGTCAAGCAGTTTGTTGACGGAAGCGACCATCATAGGAGGTCCGCACATGAAGTACTTGATGTCCTCCGGAGTGTCGTGGTTCTTGAGGTAAGTCTCGTACATCACATTGTGAACGAAACCGGCCGTGTACTTGACCCCGGCGGCGTCAGCTGCCGGATCAGGACGGTCAAGAGCCAGATGGAAGTGGAAGTTAGGGAACTCCTTCTCGATCTCGGCGTAGTCCTCAAGGTAGAATGCCTCGACAAGGCTGCGGGCTCCATAGAAGAAGTGAACCTCACGCTTGGTCTTGAGGGTCTTGAAAAGATGCATGATGTGGCTTCTGAGAGGAGCCATTCCGGCGCCACCACCGACGAAGATATATTCCTGAGAATCAGGATCATTCTTAGGGAGGAGGAACTCTCCGAAAGGACCTGAGATCCAAACCTTGTCGCCCGGCTTGCGGGTGAAGACATAGGATGAACCGACTCCCGGAGGAACAGGCAGCATCTT
>CAKVBK010000126.1 GCA_934725285.1 uncultured Bacteroidales bacterium
CCGCCGTACTTCGGGGAGTCCGGCTGTCATTCGACAGCCGGACTCCTTTTTTTGTTATAACCTTCTCTGGCGCAAGTGTGTCACTTTCGAAATCATTAATGTCTGTGAAAGTGTTTATTTCCTGAAAATACTCCCCAGCCTTATTTTTCATGCCAGGGAGTAAATTATTTATTTTCTCACTTGTTATACTCTTTCAACGCTTTCTCAAGGACGAGAAGTGATCGCCCTAAATCTGCGGTCTTGAGTACGTAAGCCATTCTGACCTGGTTTTTGCCGAGACCAGGCGTGATGTAAAACCCTGTTGCCGGCGCCATCATCACAGTCTCGCCCGTGAAACCATCAGGTGTTCCTTCATCTTTGTAAGCAAAATCAGTCAGACACCATTGGCAGAAATCTTCCGCGTCTTCGACCGGAAGTGACGCTACCGTGTAGAAGGCTCCGTTCGGCATCGGTGAGTGTACGCCTGGAATCTTGTTTAGACCTTCGATAAAGAAGTCTCGTCTTGCGATGTATTCATCATAGCAAGCCTTTGAGTAGTCCTCTGTGCCTTCTATTGAGGCCTCCGCTACAATCTGGCCCAAAAGTGGCGGACTTAACCTTGCCTGACAGAACTTCAGAATCGTCTTCTGTACATGCTTGTTGTGTGTGACGATCATTCCAATCCTTATTCCACATTCAGAATATCTTTTTGACACGGAATCGATTACTATCACATTGTTCTCAGTCCCCTCAAGCCGCAATGCTGATATGTAAGGAGCGTCTGTGTAGCGGAATTCACGGTAAACCTCGTCCGAGAACAAGTAAAGGTCGTGTTCCAATACTATGTCACGGAGCCTGCCTAGTTCCTCCTCTGAATACAGGTACCCTGTAGGGTTGTTAGGATTCCCGATCAGGATCGCTTTTGTCTTTTCTGTGATCGCTTTTTCGAAGTCCTCCACCGATGGCAGGGCGAAACCATTCTCTATGTGTGAAGTCACAGCCTTTACTGTCACGCCGGCCGTGATGGCGAACGATATGTAGTTTGCGTATCCAGGTTCTGTGGTTATGATCTCGTCACCTGGATTCAGGCATGCCATAAACGTCAGAAGAAGCGCTTCTGAACCGCCTGTGGTCACTATAATCTCATTTTCGTTGACATTGACACCGAATTTGCCGTAGTAGCCGGACAGCTTTTCCCTGAAGGATTTCAACCCTTGGCTGGGACTGTATTCCAATGTCGGTCTGCTTATGTGTTTCAACGTGTCAAGAGCCTTTTGAGGCGCCGGAAGATCAGGCTGCCCGATGTTGAGATGATAGACTTTTACCCCTCGTGCCTTGGCTGCGTCAGAGAATGGGGTCAGTTTCCTGATCGGTGATGCGGGGATCTGTTCCCCTCGGTTGGAAATCTTTGGCATATTATTAATTATGTGTTTGTCCAAATTTAAGAAAAAAGTGGTTATCTTAGCAAAGTGATTTCAATTTTTTAATATGACTACCCGAATTCTTGTCGTTGACGATGAAGAGGACATCTGCGCGATTCTCAAATATAATCTATCCAAAGAAGGTTACGAGGTCGTGACCGCCAATTCCGCCGAGGAAGTTCTTACGTTGGACATAACGTCATTCAAACTGCTTCTTCTGGATGTGATGATGGGCGGTATGTCTGGCTTTGAGTTGACTGAAAAGTTGAAATCTGACCCTAAGACGGCAAGGATTCCTGTGATATTCATAACGGCGCGTGACACGGAGGATGATGCAGTCGAAGGACTTGACTTGGGAGCGGACGACTACATATCCAAACCTTTCTCTATAAGGGAAGTGATCTCCCGTGTGAAGGCCGTTCTTAGAAGAACCTCCACAAGACCAGCCTCCGATGCGGGCATATTCATAGATGATGAGAAAAAGGTTGTGACTGTTGATGGATCTGCCGTGGCGCTGACCAGAATTGAATATGAGATATTAAAGCTCTTGTTCACCAACAAGGGGAAGGTTTTCCCGCGCGAGGAGATTCTTTCAAAGGTATGGCCTGACGATGTGATCGTCACAGACAGGACTGTAGATGTCAACATCACCCGTCTTCGCAAGAAAATCGGTGAATATGGTGACATGATAGTCTCGCGTCACGGCTTCGGTTATCTTTACGAGGAAAAATGATTATACTTCTGTTCATAGTAATTGTCTTGTTGGTTCTAGCGTTGGTCACGATGCGGGGACGGTATATTCATCTTCGGGAGTCGATAGAGGAAGGCAGGATGAGTATGTATGATAAACTGCGTGACAGCGAGGAGGACAAGACGCGCTTGAAAAGGCAGCTGACGCAGAATGTAGCGCACGAGTTGAAGACTCCTGTCAGCAGCATTCAGGGCTACCTTGAGACTATAGTCTCCAATCCAGAGATTGACA
This sequence comes from uncultured Bacteroidales bacterium, assembly GCA_934725285.1. Lineage (GTDB taxonomy): Bacteria > Bacteroidota > Bacteroidia > Bacteroidales > UBA932 > Cryptobacteroides. Next base: position 2,383 of record CAKVBK010000126.1, read on the forward strand.
ATGAGACGAAAGACAAGTTCATCCAGCGGTGCTATGCCCAAAGCCGGCGTCTGTCTAGCCTTCTCGCGGACATATCCACTCTGAACAAGCTTGACGACGCTCCTCAAGGCTATGAGTTTGAGAATGTGAATATTCCGGAGCTGCTTCAGTCCATCCAACGGGATGTGTCAATGCAGATTGAGGCGAATCGCGTGACATTCCGGGCGTTGGTTGAGCCCGGGGTGGAGGTGAACGGCAATCCTTCGTTGCTGTATTCAATATTCAGAAACCTTACTGACAATTCCATAGCATACGGAGGTGAAGGGGTGACAATCACCGTGCAGGTCCTTTCTGTGGATGCTGATTTTGTCACATTCAGCTTTTCGGACAACGGCCCAGGTGTTTCCCATGAGCATATTCCTCATCTTTTTGAAAGATTCTACCGCATTGATAAAGGACGTTCCCGCAAGATGGGTGGAACCGGGCTTGGCCTCGCAATAGTCAAGAACTCCGTCCTGCTCCATAGGGGCACTATATCTGTCCGCTCAGGCATCGCCGGAGGGTTGGAGTTCATATTCACATTGCCCAAGGCGGTGTAGCCGCACGGCCAGTGGGGAATGCGGAACGTCCGGCCGTCGCTTCGAAATGCCGGATGACGATTGAATGTTTTTAAAAAGAATGTCTATGTATTTCCGGCAACGGCTTGTGTTTGTAAGAAAGAATGACTATCTTGACGGCATACCTCAGTAGTTACCTGTTTTGAAATTATATTTTATAACCGGCGAAAGCCACTAAAACCCAATTTTATGAAAAGAATCTTTTTCGCTCTTGCCGCCTGCACGATGATGGTGGCTGTTGTTTCGTGTGAGTATGACTCTCCGGACATCAGATTCCAACAGACGACCACTGTGACAAATGACTACAGCGAGCTCGTGAAAGCCCTAAGGGATCACACCACTACCTTCACGGAAAAGATGGACCTTCTTGAGGAGGCGTTGAAGAGCCAGACTCTCACCCTGTCTCAGAAAATGGATCTTCTTAATGAGGCTCTGGAGAACCAGACAATCACCCTTTCCCAAAAGATGGAACTTCTGACCAAGGCCTATGAGAACGGAGTCCTCAAGTACGAGGAGATGACCGGCAAGCTCATCAATGAGATAAAATCAATGAATACGACCACGGCTGAGAAACTTGATGCTGTCAAGAAGGCCATCGAGACCCAGACATCAGACCTCAGCGCCAAACTTGATTTGATCGAGAAGGCGCTCGCACTGATCGAGAAGACCGCCGGTGCTGGCTTTGACGCTAACGCTCAGGCTATCGGCCTTGTGAAGGCGGCGATCGAGTCGCTGACCGGTTCGGTGGAGGAGAAACTTGCGGCGATAGAAGATGCTGTCAAGAGCCAGACAACGGAACTTAGTTCGAAGCTGGTGCTCATTGAAGGCACCGTCAAGGCGGGACTTGCAGACAATGCGAAGGCGATAGATCTTGTCAAGGATGCTATCGGCTCGCTTCAAGGAACATTGGAGGAAAAACTTGCGGCTGTGGAGAAGGCGGTGAAAGATCAGACGACAGACTTGAGTTCGAAACTGGTTCTTATTGAGGGAGCGGTCAAGACTGGACTTGCCGAGAACGCGAAGGCGATAGACCTTGTCAAGGAAGCGGTCAGCTCGCTTCAGGGTTCGTTGGAAGAGAAACTTGCGGCAGTTGAGAAGGCTGTGAAGGATCAGACGACTGAATTGAGCGCAAAACTTGCACTTATTGAGGGGGCGGTTAATTCTGGTCTTGTCGGAGAGGACAGCACGCTCGCTCTTGTGAAGAAGGCGATTGAGGCATTGAACTCGACTGCCGGGACTGCCAACGAGAAACTTGACGCTATCGAAGAGGCGATTAACTCGCTTACTTCTGGGCTTGACGTTAAGCTGCAGGCGATAAAGGAAGCTTTGACACAGGGGCTGATTGATGTGACCGAGAAGCAGGATTTGATTCTGGCCGCGATCAACAGTGCGTCGACATACCATTTCACTGATGACGAACTTCTTGAGGTTGGAGAGGATTATTTGTAT
>CAKVBK010000127.1 GCA_934725285.1 uncultured Bacteroidales bacterium
TCTGAGATGTCTTGGTCTCCAAGACTCCACAGCGCTCAGGAGTTCCTCAAGGTAGGTGACGAGGTAGAGGCCAAGGTCCTCTCCATCGACCGTGAGAACAGGAAGATGTCACTCGGTCTGAAGCAGCTCACTCCTAACCCTTGGGAGAGCATCCGCGACAAGTATCCTGTAGGTTCTGTTCACAAGGCTGTCGTTCGCAACATCACCAACTTCGGTGTGTTCGCCGAGCCGGAGGACGGCGTTGAGGGACTCATCCACATCAGCGACCTCTCATGGAACAAGATCAAGCATCCTTCAGAGCTCGTTTCCCCTGGTGATGTCATCGACGTTCAGATCCTTGACTTTGACGAGGCCAACCACAAGCTCAGTCTTGGCCACAAGCAGCTCACCCCTAACCCTTGGGACGCCATCGAGGAGAAGTATCCTGTCGGCTCAACCGTTGAGGGAACTGTGGCTTCACTTACCGACAAGGGCGCCAACATCAAGCTTGAGGGTGACGACGAGGGCTTCGCTTTCAGCCGTGACCTCATCAAAGAGGACGGCAAGCAGGCTCTCGTGGGTGAGAAACTTCCGTTCAAGGTCATCGAACTCAGAAGAAGCACCCGCAGAATCCTTCTCTCACACGTAAGGACATACTCTGAGGCCAAGGCCGAGAAGGTGGCCGTAGAGGCTGACAACACTAAGAAGGCGGTCAAGAAGATCAACTCCAACCTGGAGAAGACCACCCTCGGTGACATCAGCGAACTCGCTGCCCTCAAGGACAAGTTCGAGAAAGGTGAATAATCCATGGATTTTACTTTGACGGTGCTGGGCACGGCTTCGGCCAAGCCCGGCCCCGGAAGAAATCAGAGCGCTCAGGTACTTTCCGTACATGGGCGCTCTTTTTTGATTGACTGCGGAGAGGGTGTGCAGACGCGCCTTCAGGAGTGCCGCATATCTTTGTTGAAGATTGACTCGATCTTCATCTCGCACATCCACGGGGATCATGTCTTCGGCCTCTTCGGACTGCTTTCCACAATGGGGATGCTCTCCCGGATGACTCCGCTGAACATCTACGCCCCGGTCAGTTTTGGCCCGATCCTGAAATTCTTCCTTTCCTACTACGGCGAAGGCATTCCGTTCGAGATCCGGCATATTCCTATGAATATGAAGGCTCCTGAAATGATCTACCACACCAAATCCCTTGAAGTCTATGCTTTCCCGCTCAATCACAAGATCGAGACTTTCGGATGGCTTTTCCGGGAAAAGGAGCCTCAGATGAATGTCAAAAAGTGGAAGATTGATGAATATGCCCTCTCGCTCACCGAAATAGGCACCGTGAAGCGTGGCGAGGATGTGGTCCGTGAATATCCTGACGGCAGCACCGAGATCCTCCCGTTCGAGGAACTTGGCTACAAACCGTACATTCCCCGCTCGTTCGCATATTGCAGCGACACCGCCCCGTTCCCGGAACTGTCCTCTTGGGTGAAAGGCGTGGATCTGCTCTATCACGAGACGACATACACTGCCGAGTTGGCTGACCAGGCGGCCGCCAGGCATCATTCCACGACTCAGCAAGCCGCTCAGTGTGCGCTGGATGCCGGTGTTAGGAAACTCGTGATCGGGCATTATTCCTCACGCTGCAAGGACATTTCCAAGTACGAGTCGGAATGCAGGAGCATATTCCCGGAGACTTATGCCGCCAAAGACAAGGATGTCTTCGATGTTCCGTTGGTGAAATTAGGGTAGATATTGTCTGATTGGTGCCAGTTGTGGTTTTCTATCGGCTAAATTTCACTATATTTACATTATGTGGCTGGCAAGCGGCAAAATATAATCAGCTGCGGGCCTGGCAGAGATCTTTAAAGATTGTAAATATTCATGATGAGAAAGATTGTTGTATTCATAAGTCTTGTACTTTGCCATGTGGCAGCCTTCGCGCAAGGCACGCCTCAGGAGCGGTATATTCAGAAATGGGCTCCAACGGCCGTGCGGGAGATGTACCGGAGCGGTGTGCCGGCCAGCATCACATTGGCGCAGGGCATTCTGGAGTCACGTTACGGACTCTCGCCGTTGGCTGCCGAGGGTAACAACCATTTCGGAATCAAGTGTCACAAGGATTGGAAAGGGAAATCGATGCGCTACGATGACGATGCGAAAGGGGAGTGCTTCCGGGTTTATGACTCCGCAGACGAGTCGTTCCAGGATCACTCTGACTTCCTTCGCTACCGGGACCGCTACAAGTTCCTGTTTGACTTGAAGACAACCGATTACAAGGGTTGGGCGTACGGATTGAAGAAGGCCGGCTACGCCACCGATCCCAACTATCCGGCCAAACTCATCAAGTACATAGAGGATTACAAGCTTTATGAATATGACACAATGACTTACGAGGAGTCTGAGCGTGTCGCGGAGTCGGTTGAGGAGAACTCAGAGGTCGCCCGCGGGGATTCCGATGTTGATTCCGGCAGGAAGTCGGCTTCGGTGAAGAAAGAAAAGGCTAAAAAAGAGAAGGCGAAGAAAGACCGCAAGGCTCGCAGGGCCAGAAAGAAGCGTGTCAAGGATGAATCTGTCTCTGATGTGATCCCGGCTTCTCCTCTGTCCCTTGAGGAGCCTAAGAGGATTGACAAGAGCGGGCTGGAGGTGTTCAGCTTCTCGTTGACCAGGGAGGCATATTCCCGCAACGGGGTTCCGTTCATCACTTCGGTTGAAGGGGAGACATATTCAAGCATCGCCGCATCGTACCACCTTTACTTGAACGAATTGCTGAGATTCAATGATTTGTCTCGCTCCGAGGAACTTCTGCCCGGGACAGTTGTCTATCTGCAGGCGAAGAAGAATCAGTCCGAGAAGGGACTTGACAAGTACATCGTGGGCGAAGATGACGAGTCCTTGCGTGACATCTGCCAACGGTTTGCCGTGAAGATGTCAAGCGTGATGAAGATGAACGGCTTTTCAGCTGGTTATGAACCTCGCGAGGGTGACACCATCATCCTTCGCGGCAAGAGATTGAAGAAGTGATGAAGACTTGGAAGTGGATTGTTTTGGTCGCCTCGTTGTTGGTGATCGTGGTGTCAGGGGCAGTCGGTGGCCGTTGGTATGCCGACAACCGCAAGCCGAATTTCTCTGGAAAGGCGGATTTGTATGTGCGTCCTCGGATGACTGTGGATGAGGTGCTTGCGCAGATTCCAGACAGCATTGTCATCAATCATCGCAGCTTGACTCGTGTTGTTCGCACGGGATTGATTGACTGTGATCTGAGACCTGGACATTATGTCGTGGAAAAAAACAAACCGAGTATTTATGTGGTGCGGATGCTGAGAAATGGCTGGCAGACACCTGTGAATCTGGTCCTTTCCGGCACGATGAGGATTAAGGGCTTGATTGCCCGCAAGATCGCCAATCAGATGATGCTTGACTCCGCTGAGGTGGCCGCCGCTCTGAATGATTCCTCATTGCTCGCCGGCTACGGCTTCACCCCTTCCGATGTGTTCTCGCTCATCATTCCGGACACCTATCAGGTCTATTGGACAGCCTCGATGAAAGACATTCTGGACAGGCAGAAGGCCGCCTACGATGCTTTTTGGACTGCTGATAATGTCGCCAAGGCCGAGGCGCAGGGCCTGACTCCAAAGCAGGTCTCGATTGTGGCCTCCATCGTCAAGAGCGAATCGAACCATGCTCCTGAATATTCCTCCATCGCCGGCGTGTACCTCAACCGTCTGCATAAGGGCATGAGGCTCCAGGCCGACCCTACGGTGGCTTTCTGCTACGGCTACACTCTCAACCGGATTCTGCTCAAGCATCTGGAATTTGATTCTCCCTACAACACCTACCTGCATGAAGGTCTTCCTCCAGGCCCGGTCTGTGTGCCGGACAGACCGAGTCTTGAGGCCGTACTGAATCCTGACCGTCATGGCTACCTTTATTTCTGTGCTAGCGCCGCCATGGACGGTACCCACAAGTTCGCCGCCACCTATTCCGAACATCTCCGCAACGCCCGCGAGTTCCAGCGCGCCCTCGACGCCCGCCGCACCGCCGGCCGGTGAACCATTCACCTTCCGGTCGCTGAACTTGCCGAAGTGACCTTATCTAATGATAGAGCCAAACAAATTCTCCCTCCCAAATTTTGCACGTTACCAAAATTTGGAAGGGAGAATTTGCTTTGGCTTTGAAAAGTTTACCTGATCTGTCGATTAGTTAAATCTTAGTGCAGCATCCGGTCTATGGCCTAAGACTGACAGTCAATACAGGCAGCCGAAAGCCCAGAGTGGAATTTTCTTGCCGTTTGCCATATCGATGTTGTCAACGGCAAGAGCTGCATTATTGATGTCAGCGTCGTTTATTTGGGAGTAATCCTTTCCAGCACCTCCAACCTCTATTACAATTTTGTGGTCTAT
>CAKVBK010000128.1 GCA_934725285.1 uncultured Bacteroidales bacterium
ATCTCAGGGGTGAAAGCCTCGAAAATCGCGTCCCTTCTGGCGAGGCGGGCGTCACCGTTGGACGCCTGCTGGATCCTTACCTTTGTGCTGTTGCTTATCGCGTACTCCATGCAGTCCTTCAGCGTCATCGGATTCGGCAGCGACTCCTGCGCGAAAACCGGAGCCGCGGCCATCATCGCCAATGTTATGAATATTGTCTTTTTCATTTTCCTTTTATCTTTTCGGCAAAAGTCACAAGCATTAGGCGTGCCAAAATAGCCAACTCATTCATTACAAGCACCTTGATAGTCCCTCCATTTTTTGGGAGTGTAAAGAAATTTAACACTGGGTGTAAAGAATCTTTACACTTTCCACGGTGAACGGATGGTTATGATTTACAGAAATTATCGGTATCTTTACAAAGGAAATTTAAAAGATCATTGTTATGAATATTCGGAGAATGTTCTTGGGCATAGCGTCGGTGTTCTGGTTTTCGATCCATGGCGTTGACGGCAAGCATTTCGACATGTCCGGCAGCCATTCCTATGCGACCACTAAAACCGTAGAAGCGGACGTGGCCCGACAAGACTCGCAAACCGTGATTAATCATGACTCACAAGCAGGAAGGAGGTTGACAGATGACGTGAACGTCTTCGTGGGTACAGACGGGTTCGGGAATGTGTACCCGGGGCCTCAGGTGCCGTTCGGTGGAATCCAGATCAGCCCGGACTGCGACGACAAGGACTATGACTGCGCGGCGGGGTACAAGTACTCCAAGCCATTCATCCAAGGCTTCAGCCTGACGCATCTCAGCGGAACGGGGATCCCTGACATGGGAGACTTCCTTTTCCTGCCGGGAACCGGATCGAAGATGGAGCCGTCCAAGTACGACCACTCCCGGGAATGGGGCAAGCCTGGCTACTACGGAGTGATCCTTAAGGACTACGGGGTCAAGGCAGAGATGACCGCCGCCCAAAGAAGCGGAATATTCAAGTTCACATTCCCGCAGTCTGACAGCTCTTTTGTGCTGATCGATCTCGACCACACCCTCAAATGGGACTGTCTCTGGTCAACGGTTCGTCTGCTGGACGATCGTACTATCATCGGAAGCAAGATCGTGAACGGATGGAACCCGGGACGTTACGTCTATTTTGTGGCCAGGTTCTCAAGACCGATCGAGGAGTTCAACATATTCCAGGACGGGCAGCCAGTGATTTACAACACAAAGCGCTTCCGCAGCTCGCTGGAGGCTTGGGGACAGAAACTGAAAGCTGTAGCGAGATTCAAGACCGTGGCGGACGAGAGCATATTCGTTAATGTCGCCGTGTCCGCTGTCGGAACTGACGGAGCTTTGAACAACCTTAAGGAACTGGATGGCAAGGACTTCGCCACTGTGAGGGCCGAGGCCGAGGATCTCTGGGGAAAGGAGCTCGGGAAGTACGAGTTGGACTCCGATGACAAGGTGCTTAGGGAGACTTTCTACACCAGCGTTTACCGCACCGCCATGCACCCGTTCCTCTTCGAGGATGCCGACGGACGCTTCCGCGAGCACGACGGGACCATAGGTAAGGCCGATGACTTCACCAACGTCACAACATTCTCTCTTTGGGACACTTACAGGGCTTTCCACCCGCTTCTCAACCTTGTCAACAAGCCGCTTCAGGCCGACATCGCCAACTCTATGCTGGCGCATTTCGACAAGAGCAGTGAGAAGATGCTCCCGATCTGGTCGTTCTACAGCGGCGAGACTTGGTGTATGATCGGCTACCACGCCTGTTCGGTGCTGGCGGACATGATGCTCAAGGGCGTGAAGGGATTCGACTACGAGCGCGCGTTCCAAGCGATGAAGACCACCGCCACGAACCCTCATTACGACTGTATTCCTGAATATACATCCCTCGGCTACGTCCCTTTCGACAAGGAAAAGGAATCCGTCTCAAAGACTCTTGAATATGCCTACGATGATTGGTGCATAGCTCAGGCGGCCAAGCTTCTCGGCCACGAGGAGGACTACGGGTTCTTCCTGAACCGCTCGAGGAACTACCGTAATCTCATCGACCCGGAGACCGGCTATATGCGCGGAAAGGATTCCAAGGGCAACTGGCGCGATCCGTTCGCGCCGATCGCCTATCAGGGACCGAACTCGGTCCACGGCTGGGGTGACATCACTGAAGGATTCACGATGCAGTACACGTGGACGGTGCCGCACGATTTCGGAGGCTATGTCGAGAGGGCGGGCAGGGACCTGCTGCTGAACCGTCTGGACAGCCTCTTCACCATCGAGCTGCCCGAGGATATTCCCGGAGCGCACGACATCTGGGGCCGCATCGGAGGCTACTGGCACGGCAACGAGCCTTGCCACCACGTCACCTACCTCTACGACTGGTTCGGCCAGCCATGGAAGTGCCAGAAATGGGTGCGCTATGTGGCCGACAATTTCTACGGCAACGAGCCTGGCTCGCTGAGCGGCAACGACGACTGCGGCCAGATGTCCGCATGGTACATATTCAATTGCCTTGGTTTTTATCCTTTCTGCCCGGGGTCTGATGAATATTACATCGGGTCTCCGTGCGTCAAGGGCTTGAAGGTCAAGCTTTCTGACGGAGGCACTCTTGAGATGACGACCGATGGCTGGAGCAAGGATGCCGTTTATGTAAAAGCCGCCTACCTCAACGGCAAACGCCTCGACTCCCCTGTCATCCGCTATCCGGAAATCAAAGACGGAGCGAAACTCCATTTCGTGATGTCCAGAAAACCGGTCAAGGGATGTTTCAAAAGGTCTGCGGAAAAATGACTTGAGAAGTGATAATCCTCAAGGTGCAAAGATCGAAAGCAGTGAATATCTCAGCCTCTGAACGGATCCGGTTCAGGGGCGTTTTTGTCGTATGACAAAATCTCGGCGTTTCCCGAGAGGATGTCGTAACCATGCTCCGCAAGGCTCTGAAGTTCAAACTCTCCGGGATAGACCTCAACAGGAGCGATGAAGCCGACTCTTTGACGGATTCCCTCCACTATGTCACTGCCGTAAGCCCCTCCTCCTGTCAGCAGGATCACATCCACCTTGCCGGAAACGTCAGCCGCCTCGGAAGCGATGTATTTGGCGATATTCAGGACAAAGGCTTCCATCCAGACTTTCGCCATGACATCCCCTTCCTCTCCTCTGCGGACAATCTCCTTGAGGTTATTCGTGCCGAAAAACGCCACCGCACCACCGTGTCCCATCAGTTTCTTTTTGATCTCAGTTTTGGAATATTCCCCACTGTAGCAAAGATCAATCAGTTGGAAACCAGGGCAAGATCCCACCCTTTCCGGAGTGAACGGGCCGTCTCCTCCGACACCGTTGTTGGAGTCAATCACCTTCCCGTTCCTGTGAAGGGTCACTGTGATTCCGCCTCCGATGTGAGCCACAATGGCTGTGATGTCGTTTTGAATATGCCCGTGATCGCGGAGGTAACGCCTCACGACAGCCCTGGAATTAAGTGCATGAAAGAATGGCCTCCGCTGGAACTCCGGCAGACCTCCCACACGGCACTCCGGCAGCATCTCATCAGCCATAGGAGGGTCGGCGATGTACGCGCGGCAAGGCCCGAAAGGCATTTCAACTCCTCTCGCGGCATTCTTCTCTGTCACTTCTTTCGCCAGATCATCGGCGATGATCGCGCTCAGATTGCATGCATGCCGTCCATATTTGCAGCTTTGCAGCACCTCCCGCATATCCTCGTTGACCGAATATATTCCCGTGACCACCGGGTAGAATAGTCCGCCGCGCGCCATTATGATGTCAATGTCCTGAGCGTGAATCCCTTTCCCACGCATAAATATTCGTACATCATCCCGTCGCAGCGTATCCTGCTCCATCACATCCTTAAACCCAGTCAAGTCTTCCGCCCGATGGGAAAGGTTCTCTTCAAATGCCAGTTTCCCGTCCACAAAGTATCCGATTTTCGTAGAGGTGGAACCTGTGTCGATTGCAAGTATTCTTCCTTTTTGTCCAGCCATCTGTTTTTCGTTTGACATACAAGGCAAATTTACCAGAATGCCAGAACAAGATGAAAAATAAGTGGCAATCCCCGGTCTCTATCCGCCAATCACAAGAAATATGTTGCGAAACAATGAATATGTTGGCGAAAATCTCCGAGATATGTCAGTCCTCAACCCTCCGCCTCTCCCGGCAAGCACATAAAGTATGGCTTCCTCGGTCTTCATAAGAAGCTGTTTTGATTTGTTTGTTTGAAGATTAAGAGCAAGCTCTTTCCCTGCTACTCACCTCGGCAAACCGAACAAGTTCGATTGCACTCGGTTCGGGCGCTGGGT
>CAKVBK010000129.1 GCA_934725285.1 uncultured Bacteroidales bacterium
TGAGCGGCTGGACTATCATTCCCATCAGAGGCGGGAGGATCCAGAAGAAGCTCAGCTGGTGCGGATCGGCGCCGAGAGTGGCGAATATCCTGCTTATGTTCGCGCTCTGAAGGGCGTAGGCTATCTGCACGCCGAAGAACCCGAAGCTGAGATTCCACATCTCCCAGAATGTAAGTTTACTCTTAGATTGCATTTTATGGTACTAATTCCAGTGTCTTTTGCGGTAAATATAGGCTAAATGCGCAGTTTTATTATCACAGGAAAGATGAACGGAAAGAAAAAACGGATGAATTGTAAGGTTTTAATGACGAAATGAATGATATTTTTCTTAAATTGCAGACATCAACAACCCATTGCCGATGAAGCTGAGGACATCTTCCATAATCCATTTCTTCGCGCTGCTCCACGTGGCGGCGGCCGTGCTGTGCCGGATGTGGGACCTTGGAGACGAGTTGATCCTGACCACTCTGACAATCGTGCTGACCGTCATCCTCTGCCTTAGGTACCGCCAGAGCGTGGAGTTCTCCTCAATCGTCATCATCATAACCAACATACTCGGCTATATCCTCGGCAACGGCATCGCCGCCCTCGTCAGGATATTCATAGACCATCCGCTGTTCTCCCCCGCAATCGCGACATTCACCACCACAGAGGCTATGGGATGGGGACTGGTGCTGTTTATGAGGCATTTCGCAGACAGAAGCGGGAACGAGCCCAAGACGCGCGGAGTCGAGATGACATGGCTTGCGATAGCCGTTGCCATGATTCTTATTGTCAGGATTATAATCTACATATTCAGTTCCACGTTGTTCGAAGGCGGCTCCATCCTAAAAGCCGTCTCCGCATTCGTGGACAACTCTTTCATCCTGCTGGTGATGGTCTGCCTTACAATACTCTTCGTGGAACAGACAAAGGACTTGGCAGGGAAAAAGTCAACAGCCAGCCACATCATCACAGCGGTATCCTTCCTGACAGGGATCTCCGCGATATCAGCGACTTTGGTCGGATCCGGGCTGCCGTTCCATTTCCATAGGCCTTTCTCAGCGAAGAGCTTCCTTGAACTTCTGCTCGTCGCCTTAATCGCGGAGATGGTGATATATTCAGTGATCTATATGATTGAATATGCCATCACGGCCCGCCGCAACGCCGAAAAGGAGAAGAACCGCGCCGACCTCGCCAAGTTCCAGTACCTCAACCTGAAGCAGCAGGTCAACCCCCACTTCCTTTTCAATTCCCTGAATATTCTGGACGCGCTCGTGCTGGACAATCAGAACAAAGAGGCCAGCGAATATATTCACAAATTGGCGGGAATATACCGCTATATGCTTCGCAATGAGGAAGAAAGCGTCGTGACGCTGCGGGACGAGATGACATACGTGGAGATGTACCGGGATTTGCTTAAAGTCAGATTTCAGGAGGGATTCAGCGTAGAGGTCCACATTCCGCCGGAGGATCTGTCCCGGCACGTGATTCCGTGCTCAGTCCAGCTCCTTATCGAGAACGCCACAAAGCATAACGCAGTCTCGCCTTCAAGGCCGCTGAAAGTCAGCATCGTTTCCGACGGCGTGATGCTGACGGTGACGAACAACCTCATTCCGAAAATCACAGAGGCGCAGTCCAGCGGACTGGGTCTCAATTACATACGTCAACAGTACAAGGAACGTTCCGGCAAGGGGATCGAGATCACACGCGCGAACGAATCCTACACAGTCAAGTTACCTCTATTATGAAAGTCCTTATTATAGAAGATGAAATGATGGCCCGAAGGAGCCTTGAGAAGATGTTGGAGACCAATTTCCCTGACATAGAGATTGTCGGGGAATGCGCGTCGGTGAGCGAATCCGTCGCCAGACTCAAGGAGAGGCCCGATGAGGCGGACTTGATATTCATGGATGTGGAACTTTCTGACGGAGAATGTTTTGAGATTTTCCGTCAGGTGGCTGTCAAACCTCGGGTTGTGATGACGACGGCTTATGACAGCTATGCAGTCAAGGCTTTCGAGGCGGGTTCGATTGATTACCTTCTCAAGCCGATTGATGTCTCGGTTCTCAGGAGGGCCGTGGAGAGATGCCGCAGTTTTTCCACCGGAGGGCAGGATGTCGAGAAGATTCTCAGGGCCATCTCAAGCAAGGATTCCGGACGCGGGTACAAGGAGCGTTATCTGGTGCAGTTCAACGACAGGATCGTGCCTGTGAAGGCCGACGAGATAGCGTTTTTCTATTCCGAGGACAAGAACAACCACGTCGTGACGCACGGCGGGGCGGTCTATATCGTTGACTCCACGATGGACTCGCTCATCACAGACCTTGATCCCGAAAGGTTTTTCCGGATTTCCCGAAGCTGCATATTCGCAAAAGAAGCAGTCGAAAGTGTGACGAAACTGTTCGGGGGGCGGCTCAGGGTGACACCGAAGGTCAAGCTGTCCACCAATCTCGGCCCGGCCCCCGACCTTACTGTCAGCCGCTCCAGGGCGGAGGAGTTCCTCACTTGGCTGGAAAGCTAAGAAGCCGTCCAAGCGTGAAATGCCAGAGGACCACCCCGATGGAGACAGAGACATTGAGCGAATGCTTGGTGCCGAACTGCGGGATCTCCAAGGTCATGTCCGAAGCGTCCACCACAGCCTGATCGACACCGTCCACCTCGTTCCCGAATATCAACGCATACTTCTTGCCCTCATCGAATCCGGGTCTGAAGCTCTCCAGACTGGCAGAGTTAACCGTCTGCTCCACGCTGACAATAGTGTAACCTTCTGAACGCAAACGTTCTACCACATCCGAAGTACTGTCCGAATGTTCCCAAGGGACACTGTCCTCAGCCCCAAGGGCTGATTTGTGGATCTCGGCGGAAGGCGGCGCCGCGCATATTCCGCAAAGCCAAAGTTTGTCTATCTTGAAAGAGTCAGACGTGCGAAAAGCCGACCCTACATTGTGCGCGCTGCGGATGTTGTCCAGCACCACAACCACCCCGATCTGAGGGAGTTCCTTATATTCATCGGGTGACACTCTGCCCATTTCCACGCTCAACAGCTTTCTGTCTTTCACCATATTATGCAATTATGGTTGCAAATATAGTAAAAATCGTTTTTTAATCTTATCTTTGTAAACCCCGGCGCATAAAAGACGGGCAACACTAACAACAGAATTTTATGAAACAGGATCTTCAGATTTTTGATCTGATCAGAAATGAAAAGGAAAGGCAGTCTTCCGGACTCGAATTGATTGCATCAGAAAACTACGTAAGCGATTACGTGCTGGAGGCGATGGGATCCATCTGCACCAACAAGTACGCTGAAGGCTACCCTGGCAAGAGGTATTATGGTGGCTGCCAGATCGTTGACCAGATCGAGCAGCTTGCGATCGACCGCCTCTGCAAGATCTATGACGCTGAATATGCCAACGTTCAGCCTCACTCCGGAGCACAGGCCAACATGGCCGTCATCATGGCGTGCCTCAAGCCTGGCGACACATTCATGGGACTTGACCTCTCACAGGGAGGCCACCTGACCCACGGCTCACCTGTCAACGCTTCCGGAATCCTCTATCACGCAGTAGCTTACGGCCTGAACGAAGAGACCGGCATGATTGACTACGACAAGATGGAGAGCATCGCCAGAGAATGCAAGCCAAAGCTCATCATCGGTGGAGCATCGGCATATTCCCGTGAATGGGACTATGAAAGGATGCGCGCCATCGCTGACGAGGTAGGAGCCCTCCTTTGGATTGACATGGCCCACACAGCCGGACTCATCGCTGCAGGACTTCTCAAGAACCCTGTGAAATACGCCCACATCGTAACCTCAACGACCCACAAGACACTTCGCGGCCCGCGCGGAGGCATCATCTTGATGGGTAAGGACTTCGACAATCCTTGGGGGCTCAAGACTCCTAAGGGCGAGATCAAGAAGATGAGCGCGATCCTCAATTCAAGCGTGTTCCCGGGAGTGCAGGGCGGACCTCTTGAGCATGTTATCGCCGCCAAGGCCGTCGCTTTCTACGAGGCCATGCAGCCTGAATATGTTGACTATCAGAAGCAGGTGATGGCCAACGCCAGGAAGATGGCCGGAGAGTTCATAGCCAGAGGCTACAAGGTGGTTTCCGGTGGCACAGACAACCACCTGATGCTCATTGACCTCAGGACAAAGTTCCCGGAGGTGACCGGAAGGATGGCAGAGAAGGAGCTTGAGAAGGCCGAGATCACCCTCAACAAGAACATGGTTCCGTTCGACACCCGCTCTCCGTTCAAGACATC
>CAKVBK010000130.1 GCA_934725285.1 uncultured Bacteroidales bacterium
TCTTCACAAGACGCTCCATCCCGGCGTTGACTCCCATAGCCCTGTAACGGATGTCCGTCTGGCGGTCTCCGAATATTCCCCGGATCTGCTCGTTGTAGTTCAGTGGCAGAAGGCTGGACATATTGAACAACTTCTCACCATACCCGTTGTTGTTCAACTCTCCGACAGTGGCCGGGAAAACAACCGATTCCGAATGCCCGGGGACAATGTGAATATTGAAGAACAGCACATTGCCGTCGTTGGTGAACATCGATTTCAGTTGGTTGGCAAGCTGAAGCATCTCATCATCAGTCACGCCGTTATATTCACCGTCCGTGATGTTGATGATGGTCGGAGGGTAGCAGTCCTTGTCGTGGTGCTCCTTCATCCAACTCTCAAGCAGTCCCTCGGCGCGCCTCAACACCTTGTCCATTCTCGTCCAGTTTCCATCGTGCCGGGCAGTCATCCATTGCTTTCTTTCCACCTCTTTGACTGTAAGTCCCTTCCTGGTCCTGACCTCCTCCTTGATCATCTTCTTTTGGAACGGATTGTCGCGGATTTCCTCCGGGCTGACGAAATCACGCCCCTCCAGATTTCCGTTCCAAGCGCTGTAAGCCTCTGAGCCATAGCCGATCACCGCGATGTCAAAATAATGCCGTGTCTCGTTGTTTTTGACGCAGCGCTCCACGAGCTCGTTAATCTGCGAATTAACGATCCTTGCCACCGCCTCCGACAGAGTCATATCCTCACCGTTGAAAGTAGTCAGCCGCTTCATCGAAACACTCTGATCCACAAGGAATATGAATGCGGTTGGATGCTCGCGGTCAACCCTCGCTGTGTAAGCGTTCTTGCTCTGAAGCATCTGCGGCTGGCTTGGAATAGGTATTCCGAAATTGCCGATGTTGCGGATATATTTCAGAGGAATGTAATTCTTCACCAGCACCTCAGCCTGATAGAACGGCTGCTCGTCAGCGTCAAGGTCGAAATGTTTGCGTGCCTTGACCGTCTTGAAATGAATATTTCTGAAATCATCCAGGTCTCCCCCGACCTGAGCTCCGTTGCGTGTGGCGTTGCGGTCAGAGTACCTTGTGCTCTCATCATAAACCACCTCCGGATCAATCTCAAGTATGACCGGATTGGAGATTCTGTTCTCGTTCATCGCCACGTACATCATCGGATGCTGCTCGGTGAAGCTGACGCGGACATAATGCTCAAGCCCGTCCCGCTCATCCAGCGACCACGATGTCGAGCCCGGTCCGCCACCACCAGGTTTCGGGATGGTTATCCCCTTTTCCTCGCAATCCTTCCACGAATATAATCCCCCGTTCTTGATGATGCTTTCGAGGTTGTCCCTGTCAGTGAAATGAAAGAGTTTGGTTATCCTGTTTTGCGAAAGGATCTCCTCGAATTCCTTCCAATTATTTCTTTTGCCCATATATCATTATCTTTTAATATTTTCAAAACAACTTCAGGTCTTCCGAAGCCTCTATGGCCTTCTCCCCGTACGGGTATATTCCTTCGGCAAATGCTTTGACCAGAAAAGCGTGCGACAGCGGTTTCTTAGGATCGTCCACATCGCAGTTGGTCTCGTAGTCCAGCAGTACGATCGTCCTGGTCTTGCTCGCCTCCCGAAGTCTTTCGATAATGCTCGGCACCTTGTTCTCCAGCACCCATTTGTAAGTTGGCAGATAGATCTGCTTACGCGCCTCGATGTAGCCAAGCAGCTCAGTCCCATAGACTCCCTTCCTGTGCCCCAACGGTCTGCCGAACCGCCTCACGGTCCGCTTAAGGTTCTTCATAGTGTCGTTGAGAAACAACGACGTGTCCACATCCGCCCCCTCAAACACCTTCAGTCCCTGCCAGACCGCCTCCACACAAGTCGCCGTGAACCCCTCGCTGAACGGCACCGGAATTTCCCCGTGCGGGTAGAACGGACTCAACTTCACCAGATCATCCCCCGCGTGACTTGTCACATCCGCGATCACCGCCCCCGGATACCTCCGCAGGATCGTCTCAGGTTTCTTTCGTTTTGATTCGATAACTATCATACACAATGCTCTTTACAATGCTTATCTGTCCACACATCATTTCAGACTACTTTTCTCCTTCAAATCCAAGCCTCCATATACCATTATTATCCTTGCCTTCACGCTTCATCAAGCCCATTACCCTCATAACAGAAATGTCTCGTTCGACAGTACGCTGGCTCACCGACAAAGTCTCCGACATTTGTTTGGCCGTCATTGACGGTGTCTCCCTGACAAGATCAATGATTTTCCGCTGACGCTCAGTGAGTTTGGTCTCCGACAAAATCTCCGACATTTACAGAATCAACAGAGGCATCTTGTCCCATTCTTGTTCACTGCATTTCGTCTATAAATATCATCTAAAGTATATCGTTTATTTTTAAGCTAGTAATCTATATCTAATAGTGGATAGGCTAGCACTTCTTTGCCATACTTATATGCAATATCTTCTTCAACACTTTCTGAAAAAGAACATCCACCCAAAGCACTTTCGCCAATCATTATCACACTATCCAGAATCACTATTTTCTCCAGACTCCAGCAACCAAAAAAAGCATATATTCCAATTTTTGTAACACTATCTGGGATCTCAATGCTTGTCAAACTAATGCAGCTTTGAAAAGTACGATCACCAATCTTTCTTATTTTATTCGAAATAACAATGATTGCCAGACTTGAACATCCATTAAAAGATCCTTCTCCGATTTCAGTCACACTGTTCGGTATCATAATGCTTGCAAGTTCCTCGCTATTTAAGAATGCATAATCACCGATTCTAGCAATGCTTAGAGGAAGCACAACGCAATCTATATTACACTCCTCAAATGCTGAATCACAGATGACAATTGTTCCTTTCCTTATGCGATATTCGCCACTCAACTCGTCTGGGGCTTTTAAAAGTCTCTTTCCATCTTTACTATACTTTACCCCATATTCATCCTCAATGGCTTCCGCCAAATCCTCATCCGTTACTTTCGTTGAAAGAATAGCCGGAATATATTCTGGTTTTAAGACAGAGAAAAGCCTGAACGAAACCATCGAGAGGGCCTTTGTGGCGTGGGCGAGGAGGAAGAGGGACAGGAGGGTGTTCAGTTCTGAGTCGGTCATCAGGGAATGCAGGGCTGCCAGGACTTTGCTCTGGCTTAGGTCACGATAATCGTCGGCGGAGAAAAGCAGACTGTCTGCGGAAGCATATTCATCAAAAAGAGACGGGGACAGGGAGATCGCTTTCAGGGAGAGGGCTATGGTGGCCAAGGCGAAGTCGTCTATCGTCTCGTCAAAATCCTCCTTTGTTCTCAAAGGGTGGCTGAAATCCTTTGTGCCGATTGTCGGAGAGGTCTGGCCTTTCATTGAGGGGACGAACATTCCGTCATAGTCTATCAACGTGAGCGAGCCGTCGGGGCGGACCATAATATTGTCCGGCTTGATGTCGCCGTGGGCGAAAGGCTGAGAACGGAGCCACGCGGCCATCTTGCAGAAACGGTAGCAGAGCATCGACATCGCATAGTTGTCGTAACGGCTCTCAGCGATGTAATGATCCATCGTCTCGCCATCTATCCAGTCCATCAGAAGGACGGGGAACTCGTGATCATCGCCATCGCAGTCAACGAAGAGTTCCTTTTCAAGGTACTTGACAGGCGTGACATAAGTGGAATCCACCGACTCCAACTCGTCGGCTATCTGGCGGTAGGCCTCCGCCCTACCCTCCTGATCCTCTGTGAAGCACTTGAGCGCATATTCCTTTCCCGTGCTCTCATCCTTCATCTTGAACACCACCGCGAACGCCCCGCTGCTACGCAACGGCTCGCCGTGGTCATCCAGCACCGGCACCAGATGCGCCAGCTGGTCAAGGTTGCCCGCCGGATCCTGCATCGCTCGGACATATTCGGATATTAATGGATACTGCATATTTCGTTATCGGTTTCTGTCTGATTCTACAGTCTTCTATCAAAGTTATTCTATACCCATACAAACTATGTTAAGATAAGATTTTTTTGACATATTAACTCCGAGCATTTCAGAATCTCAATATATCATCTTGTTTTATCCCTCTTATAGACCTACATAAATGAACACACTATCACTCAGTGCCGTATTCTGTTATATATTTCATAAATTTATTTTAAGCACATGACAAAATTTTGAATATATCGAAGGGCTGCGGTCTAAGAGGGTTCAGGAGAGCGCCGGCGATGTGC
>CAKVBK010000131.1 GCA_934725285.1 uncultured Bacteroidales bacterium
CCCGCAAGGCAGGCCTTGATCAGATAGACAGGGAAAAGATCCATAGGGAGAACCTTTGAATATACATCCGAAACCACAAACGCGCGCACGCCGCCGTGGGTGTTGGTGTCCATGTTGTACCTCTTCTTCGGCAGAAGCCATGAGAAGTAAGTCATAGAAGAACTGAACTGGTTGAACCTGAAAGGCTTCGCCCATCCGAGCACTTCCCTTTCGCGGCCTTCCTTGATCATGGTCACCTGATTGTCGAAGAATCCGAGGTACCCATCCTCGCCGACATTCTCGCCGGAAAGGACGTCTCCACTGATGAAACGGGTCTCCACGCTGTTGTCATAGTAACCGGCCAGAGCCTTGATCGGCATTCCAGGGATGGAGACAACGTATGAGGCGTCTTTTGCGACAGGCCCGGTCACAGCTATCTTGCGGGCAAGATCCAGTTTTCCGGTCTTAAGCAGTTTGCCGATGGCAGCCAGCGCGAGCAGGGACAGTGTCCAGACAATCTCGCCTTTCTTTATTGGAGAGATGTGGCTGATCTGCACGCCCACATTGCCGGCAGGATGCTTCTTGCCGTTGACCGTGTGGACAGTCGCGTCTGTGAGCTTGGCGAAGGCTGAAGCCTCGCTGTTCACGCAGACATGGACCTTGGCGAGTTTTGACACAGCCGTGACACCGGCCTGAATGGCCGCCACGTCTTCCTTGAAGGCAAACTCAGCGTCAGCCGCGAGAGGAGCCGTCGAGAAAGCGGACACGAAAATAGCCTTCGGTGTCAAAGCCGGATCGGCGATGATTCCGTAAGGCCTCTGAACGATGAATGGCCACAGACCGCTTTTGAGAAGGACTTCCTTCACCTCTCCGGCCTTCAGACCGGAAGGATTCTTGGCTCCGAAATCGACGGCCTCATTGGTTCCGTCAGCCTTCACGAGCACTGCGAGAAGCTTTCTCTTCTCTCCCCGGACAATCCCTGAGACCGTTCCGCTTACCGGAGAGGTCAGGAGGATGTCCTGGTGCTGCTTGTCTGCCAAAACAGGGGATCCTGCCAGGACCTTGTCACCTTCCTTCACCAGAAGTCTCGGGGACAACCCTTTGAAATCCGTCGGCTTGATGGCGACAGTGTCAGGCACGATCGTCTTCTTTGCTTCTAGGGCCGCCGCTCCGTTGATCGGAATGTTCAGACCCTTTTTCAAATCGATGATGTTTGACATATAATTAGTGTTGATTGTAATACAACCATATTTTTACAACTTGCAAATATACTCATTTTAGTTAGTAATCCCTTAAAAATGCTTTGGCAATCTTTCAAATATTCACCGACATATTTTTTGATGCTCACTATTGGGAAAAATTCCGTATTTTCGTGCCCGATATGGAAAAGAATGAAAGCGCTATTTTTGAAGGGCTGAACGACGAGCAGAAGAAGGCGGTCGGCAGTGTGGACGGACCGGTGCTGATAGTGGCTGGTGCGGGATCAGGTAAGACAAGGGTGTTGACGAGCAGAATCGCCTACATTCTGGAGAGGGGATGCGACCCCGCGAGGATAATGGCATTGACCTTCACGAAGAAGGCTGCCTCGGAGATGAAGGAGAGGATCGCCGTCATGGTCGGTGAACGGAAGGCCAGAAGGCTTTTCATGGGCACTTTCCACTCCATATTCATAAGATTCCTGAGGGAATACGCCGCCTCGCTGGGCTACCCCTCCTCATTCACCATCTACGACACGGGTGATTCGGTGAGCGGAATAAAGGCGTGCATAAAGGAACTGGGACTGGACGACAAGGTCTACAAGCCGAAGGACGTGCTTTCAAGGATCTCGATGGCGAAAAACAACCTCATCACCGCCGCCGCCTACCGGAACAACCAGCAGGCGATCATCAACGACACCCATGCCCGCAAGCCAAGGATATGCGACATCTACTCCCGCTACGCGGAGAAGTGCAAGAACTCGGGAGTGATGGACTTCGACGACATATTACTGAATATGAATATCCTGCTTCGGGATTTTCCGGAGGCAAAGGAGGCGATAGCGTCCCGGTTCGACTACTATCTCGTGGACGAGTATCAGGACACTAATTTCGCCCAGTACCTGATCCTTAAGAAGTTGACGGAGAAGCATCGCAACCTTTGCGTGGTCGGTGACGACTCGCAGTCCATCTACGCTTTCCGCGGAGCCAAGATCGAGAATATTCTTAATTTCAAGAAGGACTTCCCGGAGTGTCAGATTTTCCGGCTGGAGAGGAACTACCGTTCGACAGCCAACATCGTGAACGCGGCCAACTCGTTGATAGCCAAGAATGAGAACAGGATTCCGAAAACATGCGTGGCCGTCGGGGAGGAAGGCGAGAAGATACGTCTTCTGAAAAGCTGGTCCGAGCAGGACGAGGCCGTCACCATCGCCTCGGAGATTGTCGAGAGGATGCAGTCCGACCACGCCAAGTATCAGGATTTCGCCATTCTCTACAGGACAAACTCCCAGTCCAGAGCCTTGGAGGAGGCTCTAAGGAAGAGAAACCTGCCGTACATGATCTACTCCGGAAACTCGTTCTTCGACAGGGCCGAGGTCAAGGACATGATGGCCTACCTCAAGCTGGTCGTGAATGTCAATGACGATGAGTCGTTCAAAAGAATCGTGAACACCCCGGCCAGAGGAATCGGAGAGACCTCGCTCAACGCGTTGGCTGCCATGGCCTTCGATCTCAAATGCTCGCTGTTCAAGGCTGCATATTCAGAGAAATTCGCTGACTACGGCCTCAAGCCGGCCGCCGTGGCGAAGATCCGATCTTTCTGCGAGATGATTGACGGGTTCGCCGCGAAGGAAGCGTCCACCAACGCAGACGAACTGGCTCTGGACATTTCAAAGGCCTGTGGACTGCACGCATTCTTCAAGAACGATCCGTCGATCGAGGCACAGTCCAGGGCGTCCAATGTCGAAGAACTCATCAACAGTGTCACCCATTTCATTGAGGAGCAGAGGGAAAGCTACCTCCGTGACCTTATGGCGGAAGGGCAGGCCGAGGAGGATTCCGAGATTGAATATCCAGTCTTCACACTCGGGGCGTTCCTGGAGAACATCTCCCTGCTGTCAAACGTGGACGTGGAGGATGAGGAGGACACGAACAACAAGATCGCTCTGATGACCGTGCATTCGGCCAAAGGTCTGGAGTTTCCGTACGTTTTCGTGGCCGGTCTGGAAGAGAACATATTCCCGTCAGGAGGTATGCTCATCTCTCCCGCCGAGATTGAAGAGGAGCGCCGTCTGTTCTATGTCGCCATCACAAGGGCCAAGAAAGCGGTATGTCTTTCGTTCGCCAACACCAGGATGCGCAACGGCAAGCACGAGTCCAACTCCCCGAGCCGCTTCATCAAGGAGATCGACACCAAGTACATAGCCAATCCGCTGCGGAACGACAACTTCTCAGACGGAGACTCACTTGAATTCGATGACTTCGGAGGGTTCGGCTCCCGAGGATTAGGCTCCGGGAATGGATCAGGGCGTTTCACCAGAGACTCCGACAAAAGATCAGGTTTTGGTTACGGGCGTTTTACCGGCGGTTCAGGCTATGGAGCAAACAGGTTCGGCTCCGGGAATGGATCCTCCGGACGGTCCGGCGGCAATTCCGGCAATGCCTCGTCAGGCAGATTTGGAGGCGGAAACCGTCCGGCGAACAAGTACGGGATGGGCAGCGGCAATTCCTACGGTTCATCAGGCAGCGTAAGGTACGAGCGGAAACCGACATCGGCATCAAAGCCTTCCGACACGGTCTCAAAGATCGAGGCTCTCAGGAACCGGCCGCTGCCGCCAAAGATCTCCGATGCCGATTTCATCCCGGCTCCGATGACTGATTTCAAGGTCGGCCAACGCATCGAACACAACCGCTTCGGCCAAGGCAAGCTCCTTGAGATCACTGGATCAATCCCAGATCTCAAGGCCAAAATCACCTTTGACCACTATGGTGAGAAAGTGCTTCTGCTGAAATACGCCAAGATGCGGATTCTATGATCTCGTCTGGGGCGAATGCGAAAAAAAGGAAAAACCCGAATTTTGCACGTTACCAAAATTCGGGTTTTTATTTTTTCGCTATCGCCAGTGATCATTAACAAACATCTATTAAAAAAGGGAAAGCTTAGTACATCGCACCGCTACGACCTCCTACCCTTGCTGCCTTCCGACCCTGGGGGAATTCAGA
>CAKVBK010000132.1 GCA_934725285.1 uncultured Bacteroidales bacterium
GGCAGAGGAAGACTTCCGGACGTTCCGTTTCCACTGTCCGCTCCAACTCGTCATAATCGATGTCCTTGGCGAACGGGACCTTGAAATCAACAACCGGAACTCCGTAATATTCACAGAGAGACACCCAACGCTTGCCGAAAGAGCCTCCGTTTATCGCTATGGCTTTCCGCTTTGTGCAGACATAGTTTTCAACGACAGCGCTCATCGCACCTGTGCCGGAACCAGTATAGATGATGGTTTGTCCTCCCTGGCAGTGAATGAGATCCAGAAGGATGCCTTCGGATTGGAGATTGATTTCAGAGAACTCGTCGGTTCTCATGTAAGGGATCGGCTGTGACCCGATCTCCGCTATTTCCTTGTCCAGGTCTCCTGGAAAAACATAAGAATGCATACTCGGCTTGCTACAGATTGTGCAAATTTAACAAAAATCAGTTATATTTGTAAACATCAGGCAATATTTTAGACTTATAATGCAAAAATTATCGCATAGAGAGATTCAATTCTATCTACTTGACATCCTGAAGGCGGTGGATTCATTCTGCCGGAGCAATGGGATCAGATATTCCATGGCATACGGAACGCTTCTTGGCGCCGTGCGTCACAAAGGCTTCATTCCTTGGGATGATGACATCGATCTTCTGATGCCAAGGCCTGATTATGAGCGGTTTGTCTCCGCGTTCGGTAAGGAGCCAGGCTCGCGTTACCGTTGCCTTTGCCATAAGGAGGGAGTGGAGGGCGACCGTTTCGTGCACTTTTTCGCAAAGGTAGAGGACACCTGCACGAAGAGCCTTCAAGGCAGAGGCTTTGAATATGACTTCGGTCTCAACATTGATATATTCCCGATGGACGGCAAGCCGGAGGATGTTGAACTTCAAAAGAAGAGGGAACATCAATTGACGCATTGGTCGCACAGGCTCAACATCTGCGGCACAAGGTTCGACCTGTTCAACTTCCACCAGCCGTTGTTCTCAAAAATCGAGGCGCACGTCAAAGGTGCGGAATATTGGTGGAAAAAGATAGACACGGAGGTCCGGAAATACCCTTACGAGACATCGCGTCTCGCCGGGGCCGTCTCTGTCACCTACAACGGAACAAGGGAAATCTTCGAAAGGAATATGCTTGAGGAATATGTCGATTTGGAATTTGAAGGCAGTCTCTTCAAGGCGTTCCGGCGATGGGATGACTGGCTCTCGCAGGAGTTCGGGGACTACATGACACTGCCGCCGGAAAACAAGCGCAAATGCCACGGTCTTACCGTTTATCTATTGGATTAGTTGTTATGGACATTGATTTCGTAGTTACATGGGTCGACATGAACGATCCGGCCTGGAAGGCAGATTTCGCCAGGTATTCAGGTAAGATTGACAATTCCAAAAATCAGTTCTCAGAGGCCCGTTTCAGGGATTACGGACTGCTGAAATATTGGTTTCGGGGCATAGACAAGTTCGCCCCGTGGGTGCGTAAGGTGCATTTTGTGACCTGCGGCCAGAAACCGGAGTGGCTGGATGAGAACAACCCGAAACTGCATCTGGTCAGCCATCGGGATTATATTCCGGAAAGGTTTCTCCCAGTGTTCAACTCTTCGCTGATCGAGTTGTACCTGCATAAGATTCCGGATCTCACAGAGCACTTCGTCTATTTCAACGATGATTTCTACATGACGGCCCAGACACCTCCGGAAAGGTTTTTCCAGAATGGCCTCCCGACCGACATCGCCGTCTTCAGGATGAACACCGGGGCAAGCCTCTGGTCCAAATGTCTGGAGAACAATGTCCGGATCATCAATGAGAGATTTGACAAGAAGGCTGTTCTTCACGAGCATCACGACAAGTGGTTTTCTCCTGTCTATGGTGGCAAAAGCTGGCTCACGAAATTGCTTCAGCCTTACGGCAAGTTCATCACGTTGAGGATTCCGCACAACGCCCAGCCGTACCTCAAATCCACTTTCGAGGAAGTTTGGGAATATGCCGGCGATGAACTCACCCGTGTGTCAGCCAACAGGTTCCGCAGTCCTGAGGATTACACTCAGGAACTATTCCGCACCTGGCAGATCTGTGAGGGACATTTCGTGCCTTACAACACTTACAACGACACCAAGATGTTCCCTCTTATCATGAAGCCAGGAAAGGCGATCGAGGCTGTCAGGGAAGGGAAGTACAGGCTTGTCTGCCTGAATGATAACGTTCACATCCGGAACTATGATCAAGTGATGTCCGCTCTGGAGGAATCATTCAATGTCATTCTGCCTGAGAAATCCTCGTTCGAGAAGTGATCGTTTGTTGTTAAGATTTTGACTTACAGTCTCTGAAGAGATCGTCCCACTTCTTCATCGTCTTTTCCAATGTGAAATCTCCGGCTCGCTTTTTGGATTCCGCCCCGAAGCGTTTCCGCAGTTCCTCGTTACTGATGACGCTGCATATTCCTTGTGCCAGAGTCACAGTGTCCCCGACTTTGGCAAGATACCCGTTGGCGCCGATGGTGACGATTTCGGACGGCCCTTTAGGGCAGTCATAGCTGACGATAGGAAGACCTGTTGTCAAGGCTTCGAGGAGAACCATCGGAAAACCTTCATATTTTGAAGACATCACAAGGCACGAACTGTCAAGCAACTCTTGTCTTATGTTCAGTGTGCTGCCTTCAAGTATGACCTTGTCTTTCAGCCCAAGAGATTGGATCTGGCTTTGAAGGGTCTTTTTAAGGCTTCCGTCACCGTAGATGCTCAGCGTCCAGTCCGGATGTCTGTCGTCAACTATTTTCCATGCTGTCACAATGTCCTTGAAATTCTTCTGATCCTCAAGCCTTCCGACCGCTATGCATCGCTTTCGGGAAAGCGTTGAGATTTGGTCCGAGACGAACGGAAGCGGGTTGTAGATCTGCTCGACATCAGGCCGGATTTTTTTCCAGCCAGCCTTGTCAGCCTTGGTCAGCACAACAAAGGCGTCCAGTTTGCTGACAGCTTTTTCCATTCTTTTTGTCCTGAAAGACGCGTAAATCCTCCCGAGTGCGCCCGAACCATATTTCATGAAGAATTTTTCGTGTGAGAAATGGAACTCTCCAATTTTTATGCTGCCGTCCGAGCAGCCTGTGACAGCATAGAGACCATTGTCACAGACCGTCACAGTGATGTCAGGCCTGAGCATGCAGAGAAGGGTGTCCAACCTTTTCCTGTACTTAAGCAGGAAAACCCTGTCGTTGGCGTCGAGGTCATGACGGACAATCCTGTCGCTTAGCTTGAAAAACTCTTTCCTGCCTTTTTGTCTGGCTGTGATGATGTGGATTTCGTACCCCAAGACATCGGCCAGATAGTTTGCCTTTGTCGTGAGTACCCTCTCTATGCCTCCAGAAAGGTTCAGCGCATGTATGCAGTAAGCGAGTCGCATCGCATTGTGTGTTTGTTTGCGCTGCCAATTTACGAAGTTTATGCTGGAATTCAAAGCGTTCTGAAATTTTCACGCGTTTTCCCGCCGGCCAGCCTGCTTGATCCGTATGAAGAGTAAAAGCAAGTTCGAATTTTGAGTGGATACGGCGGCAGAACACCGCTGAGTGTTGTTTTGAGATTCTCCGGATCGGCTGGTCAATGGCGGGATTGAAGCGTAAAAAGGCTTTTGTCGGACAATCCGCTGCCGGACAAAAACCTGACGCAAAGTTAGCTCTATGTGTGAATCGGATATAGGAACGTAAGAAAAATCAATGAAAATATTTCTGTTTTTTATCTAAATATGGTGAAATCTCAAAATAGATTGTAAATTTGGGACGACACAAAAAAAAGTTTATCGAGTATAAAAAAATATTTATGGGCCTTTTTAAAAGAATGATGATGCTTTTTCGGGGGACACGGCACGATTTTGTCCCGATTCTCGCGCAGCAGACGGATTTTCTGTGCAAGACATCGTCGCTTTTGGTTGAGATGTTCGGGACGGATGATGTCGAACGCAGGGCTGGCATGGAGAGAGACATCAAATCATGTG
>CAKVBK010000133.1 GCA_934725285.1 uncultured Bacteroidales bacterium
GGCTACGGAGAGGCTTCGATGCCACCGTACCTCGGACAGACAGTGGAGAGCGTCTGCAACTTCTTGAAAAAGGTCAATCTGGAGCAGTTCAGCGATCCATTCCAGATTGATGACATCCTGACCTATGTGGATGGGATAAACGAGGGAGACACAGCGGCCAAGGCAGCCGTGGACATCGCCCTGCATGACCTTGTGGGGCAGCTGATGGGACAGCCGTGGTTCAGGATCTGGGGTCTCAACGCCGGCAAGGCTCCGAACACCACGTTCACCATCGGAATCGACACTCCGGATGTGGTGCGCGAGAAGACGAAGGAATGCGCCGAACAGTTCAATATCCTGAAAGTCAAGGTAGGACTTAACAACGACAAGGAGATGATCGAGACCATCCGTGAGATCACCGACCGGCCTCTCGCCGTGGACGCCAACCAAGGATGGAAGGACAAGGAAAAGGCCTTGGAGATGATCTACTGGCTGAAGGAGCACGGGGTTGTGATGGTGGAGCAGCCGATGCCGAAGGAGATGATGGACGAGAACGCATGGCTGACCGAGCGCAGCCCGTTGCCTACTTTCGCCGACGAAGCCATCCAGCGTCTCTCTGACGTTCAGAGAGTCAAGGGCGCCTATACCGGCATAAACATCAAGTTGATGAAGTGTACCGGAATGCGCGAGGCTTGGAAGATGCTGAACTACGCCCGCGCTGAAGGGATGAAAGTGATGGTCGGCTGCATGACAGAGACATCCTGCGCTGTGACCGCCGCCGCACAGCTCTCCCCTGCCGTGGACTTCGCCGACCTTGACGGCAATCTCCTCATAGCAAACGACCGATTTGAGGGAATGACTGTCGTTGACGGCAAGATCTCTCTTCCTGACCGTCCGGGTCTCGGACTCAAATTGCTATAAATCATGGCGGTGAAAAGGAAAGAGATCGTCCTTTGGACATTGGTGGCGATAGCGCTGGCGGCGAACATCTGGCTGCCGAGGCAGATGAGGTACAAATATTCATGGGACAAGGATCTGGCGCAAAGGTTGGCGACTGAGTTCTGCGCCACAAGGGAAGATGTCAAGGAATATATTCAGAAATACATTCCTGATGTCACTGACGGGCAGATCGACAAGTGGACAGCTTCAGGAGAATTGGAATCGATGCAGATCGGGAAACGTACTATGTATTTCACCGCCGCCGCACGCAACCTGTTCAGAATCAATCCAGAGCTGGCTGCCATAAAAGCCGCGGCAGACTCCAAGGAGCATGATCTGTCTAAGAGCGGAACTTCATTGACGGGACACGAAGCCATTGACTCGGTGACAATTCCTCAGATCAAAAAACAGGTGCTTGAGAACATCGCCTCCGGAAAGGAGAATCCCTATTTCGCCCTGCCGAAGAGGATGAGGGTGACTTTCACTCTCTCGGTTCACGCCAACACATTGCGGCCTGGCCAGACCATCCGTTGCTGGCTGCCTCTCCCCCGGCAGGATGTTTCCCGCCAGACCGGGTTCAAATTCATCGAGGCCGGAGCCGACGGCGTGGCGTACCCGATTGAAAGACTGACTTTCTCTGATCCATCGCACCCACATAGCAGCGTCTACATGGAAGCCAAGACCGTCAAGAACAAACCGACTGTCTTCCACGAGGTCTTTGAATATGTTTCCAGCGGCGAGTGGCATCCTATTGATTCATCCAAAGTGCTGGCTTACAACACTTCCAGTCCAGAATACAAGGAATACACAGCCGAGCGTGAGCAGCACGTGATCTTCACTGACAAGATCAAGGCCGCCGCTGATTCAGTCACAGCCGGCATCAAGAATCCTTACCTTCAGGCCAAGGCGATCTACACATGGATCGACAAGACATTTCCGTGGGCATCGGCCAGGGACTATTCCACAATTGAGAATATTCCTGAATATGTCTTGACGAACCGCCACGGGGACTGCGGTCAGGTGACGCTGCTATTCATCACGATGTGCCGATACAAAGGCATCCCGGCCAGATGGCAGAGCGGTCTGATGATGCATCCGGGCGCGGGCAACCTGCACGACTGGGGCGAGGCCTATTTTGAGGGCTACGGATGGGTCCCTGTCGATCAGAGTTTCGGAATAACCTCGTACGGCGGCTATTTCTTCCTCGGCGGCATCGAACCTTACCGCATGATCATCAATTCAGATTTCGGAGGCAATCTCGATCCCGAGAAGAAGTTCCCTCGCAGCGACACTGTCGATTTCCAACGTGGAGAGGTCGAGTGGGACAAAGGGAACCTCTATTTCACCCAATGGGACTACGACTTCAAAATCGAATATCTGGATTAGTTCTGTTATAGCTTTACTGTGACCGAAGCTCCGTGGTAGTCAACAGCGACACCTTTTGAGGCCTTCGGATAGGCGAAAGCGTTCTCAGGAGTGACCAGTACGATGTTGAACGAACGGTCTTTCAGCATACCTGGGAACTCACCTTTTCGGTCTCCGATTGTCAAGGTACGAGATGAGTCATCGTAGGTGAACTCTATTGTCGAATATGCTCCTTTCTCGTAGTTGTAGTTCGAGTTCTCGTCCTCGTAAAGGGTGAACGAACCATTCTTGCCGGCATAGACATAAAGGTCGATGACATCGGCAGGCTTCTCGTCAGACCACTGGATCTCCGGGCCGAACGGGATGATTGAGCCGGCACGGACGTACAAAGGAACATATTCATAAGGAGCCTCGACAGTGAGAGTCTGTCCGCCGGTGATGAATCTGCCGGTGTAGAAGTCGTACCAACCCTCGCACTCAGGGAAATAGACGCTGCGGGAGCGGGATTTATATTCAGAGACAGGGCAAGGCATAAGCGCCGGTCCGAACATCCACTGGTCGCTGATGTCGGCCACTTTACGGTCAGTCGGGAAGTCCATCGGAAGGCCGCGAAGCACCGTGTAGTCATCGAAATGCACGACACCCGTCAATGAATAGAGGTACGGCATCAGGCGATAGCGCAACTTCATGTAATAGAGGATGCTTGAATATGTCGGTGTCCCTTCCGGGGCGATATTCCAAAGTTCCCTTCTCGGCCACTGCCCGTGTGTGCGGAACAGCGGAACGAAGGTGCCGAATTGATGCCAGCGTGTCTGAAGCTCACGCCATTCTTCGAGGTCAGGTGTCACCTTGCCGGTGTTGTCGAATGTGGAGACCGCCGCCGTGTACTTGTCCATCACGCTGAATCCTCCTATGTCCATCCCCCAGAACGGAACTCCGCTCATCGAGAAGTTCAGGCCCGCGGCCATCTGGGCACGCATGTCATTCCAGCATGTGCCGATGTCTCCGCTCCATGTGGCCGTCGAATATCTTTGCAGACCGGCGAATCCGCTTCTTGTCAGCAGGAAGACTCTCTTGTCCGGATCGATTCCACGCTGGCCGTTGTAAATCGCGTCAGCGTTGACAAGGGCGTAGGCGTTGAGATACTCTGTGGAAGGTCCAAGGGCTGTCGGTGTGGTCAGAGCTTTCTGGTAATCCATTGGCAGACAGTCCCTGAGATTAGGCTCGCTGGCGTCCATCCACCATGCGTCAATCTTCCGTCCGTACTTTGAGTACAGGCTCTCGTCCATCTGTTTCCAGAACATCTTCCTGCCTCCTTCAGAGTAGGCGTCGTAGAATGATTCCTTGTGGCCAAGCCAGTCTCTCAGGCTGTCCTTTTCGGCAAGCGGATAGACATAGCCTGCCTTCTTAAGCGCCTGATAATGATCCGTGTTGACATAGAATTTCGGCCAGACACTGATCATGAAACGCCCGTGCATGGCATGCACGTCATCGAGCATCCTCTCCGGATCAGGGTACCGCGTCTCGTCAAACTCGTGACTTCCCCATTGGTCATCCTTCCAGTACTGCCAGTCCTGGACAATGTTGTCCACAGGAATATTCCTGCGTCTGAGTTCGGCCAGCGTGCCCACAAGATCTTCCTGGGTGCTGTAACGCTCGCGGCTCTGCCAGAA
>CAKVBK010000134.1 GCA_934725285.1 uncultured Bacteroidales bacterium
AACTTCTTGCGGCCCTTCATGCCTAACGGGCGCATCCAATCGCCTGGTCGCCAATGCCTGACCGCAAAAGGGAACGGAATCTTGGCCGTGTCGAATTTCGTCTCGCCTGAAACAGTTCTCACATTTTTCACGTCGCCTGACAATGAGACGGAAAATTCGATTCCGTTCAATGAATATATTCCTGATCCTTCGATGGTTATCTCAGTCGATTCTACAGGCTCAGCAACCGATGCAGCAGGTTCAGCGACATGAGCGGATCGGTCACTGAGCTTGTCGAAGTGACCGCCAATACTACAAAATAAATGACCGTCCTTACGGCCAAAGTGACCGTCAGTAAAGTCCACAGACCTGATCACCCGAATTCCTGTAGCCGAAGTCACGGCAACATATTCACTTGCAAAAAACTTCCTGCCGCTGACGGTTCCACGACTTTTCAAAACAGCCGTGAGATCCGCGACCACAGAGGAGGTGAACCCGAATGGCTCCAGAATGCGGAAAAGTACATATTCCCAATTCTTCTTGGATGTAAGTCTCTTATGATAAATCACCGGAAGACCGTCAGAGCTGGGGCGGACGACCTCCGCCGAGACCGAGCGTACATATTCATCGGCGATGGATTGAACCTGAGCGAACCGCTCCATGTCCTCGTTCAGCGTTGTCAGAAACGACGGATTAAGCCTCTCGAAGAGCGGGAATATCTCATTGCGGATGCAGTTGCGCTTGTAGGCGGAATCAGCGTTGGTGCTGTCCTCATGCCACCGCAGACCATGCGAGACCGCATATTCATGAATATCCTTCCTCGGGAAACCGAGCAGCGGCCGGATAAGCCGAGCGTCTGAACCTGGCAGGAGCGAGCTGCGGCGCATTCCGGTCATACCCTTCACCCCAGTGCCACGCAACATATTCAGAATCATCGTCTCCGCATTGTCGTTGGCATTGTGTGCGACCGCCAGTGCAGAGAATTCCCGCTCACGGCACACCTCCGCGAACCAGCCGTAACGCAACTCCCTCGCCGCCATCTCGATGCTGATTCCCTTTGAGGCGGCGTACCCCGAAGTGTCGAAATCCTTTTTTAGGAATATGATCCCGTGGCTTTCAGCCCATTCCCTGACAAGAGTCTCGTCCGAGTCACTCTCCACTCCCCTCAAATGGAAATTGCAGTGGGCCAACGAGAAACGGATTCCTGCGGTGGAATTGAGGAACAAGTCGGCCATGCACATCGAGTCGATGCCGCCGCTGACAGCCAAAAGGACCGCCTCCCCATCGGGAAGCAGCCCTTTCAGGATTCTGTCAAAACGCTCCTGCATATTCAGGGGTTCTATTTCTTGCTTGCGAACGTGTACGTGAAGCCGAACTGGAGAGCCTGGGCGAACTGAGTTCTCCTGCCGGTGTCGCCGTCCTTGTCCGTGATGAGGACAGTGTCGTCGTAGATGAGGTTGGTCGTGATGTTCAGCGAGAAGAACCTGCTTAGTTTCCACATCATACGGGTGTCCCAGTTCACACGGATGTTCTCTGGGTTCTTCAGATAGTTGGAGAACAGGAGCAGATGCGTCGAGCCCTCGAAATTATCGTTGACCTTGACCTTGGCGTCGGCGGTCAGCTGGGCACCGAACTCAAAACGGGCCGGCTTGTAATAGTTTCCGGTCGTGTAGTAGATGTTCTTCTCATCCTTGGCGTCAGGATATTCATCCACATTCTCGTACTTCCGCTTTCTCTCCATACCGTTGTTCTTCCTCAATTTCTCGCTGCCGACGATGGTGAAACCACCGGTGATAGGTGCCATGTTGACAGTCAGCCATTTGCTCGGCACCCAGTCGATACCAAGACCCAGATTGACCGTTCCCGGAGAAAGGATGCTGGACTTGAGCACCCGGGCGTTCCTCCAATCCTTGCTTGACGGCTCCTTGTCCTCCTCCACTGCGGGTGTGGGATAGTTGTAACCGTTGGCGAACTGGCTCAGGAACGTGAACTTCGCGGAATAGTTCAAGGTGTTGGTGGCCTTGTAGCCCCAAGTGCTCTCGAACAGGATCCTGTCCTTGTTTTTCTGGATGATCGGCTTGTCGGCCGAGTAGAGAAAGCCGTAGTCCAACTGGAGACGGTTGTTCCAGTACATCTCGTCTTTCTTCCACTTGGCGTTGCCGTCGATGTAGGCGCTCAAGGCGTAGTTGTTGTAACCTCCCTTGGCCCAATTGGTGAAACTGCTCTGCACGAAGTTAAGGTTCGTCATCAGCGAGTTCGTCCAATAATTCGGCTTCGGAGCCACGACCTTCGTCTCCTCCGTCTGCGTCAGCAGTTTGGCTGCGGCCGCGGCTGCGGACTGGGCGTTTCTCCTTGTCGTGTCCGTCTGTGCGGACGCCCCCAAAGCGACGAGCGCAAGAGCCACCGACAATGCGGTTCGCTTGATTGCTTTCACGTTCATAGTCAGTTCATTGAATATAAATTAATATGAGATGGCGAACACCACCCTCTGCTTTGAAGGCTTGCCGGAATAGATGTCCTTGCCTTCCTCCTCGCAGACAAAACTGTCCACAGGGATGCAGCGGATCGTGGCCTTCGTCTCGTCCTTGATCTTCTGTTCGGTCTCGGCGGTGCCGTCCCAATGGCACAGCAGGAACTTGCCGGTTCCGATCTTGGCCTTGAACTCATCCCAGTCATCGCACTTCTCGACGTGTGACGCGCGGAAATCAAAAGCCTTCTGATAAATCGTCTTCTGGATGTCGTCCAACAGAGCGGCGATCGATTTGTCAAGGCCTTCGAGAGCGACAGTCTGCTTCTCGAGCGTGTCCCTTCTGTGTACCTCGACCGTGCCGTTCTCAAGATCGCGAGGCCCCATGGCCAGACGTACAGGAACTCCCTTGAGCTCCCACTCGGCGAACTTGAATCCTGGACGCAGGGTGTCACGGTCATCAATCTTGACGGTGTGTCCCTCAGCCTCAAGGGCTTTTTTCAACTGATCCATCTTCTCAAGAATCCTGCTGTGATCCTCCTCTGTCTTGTAGATCGGAACCATGACGACCTGAATAGGAGCGAGGGCCGGCGGCAGGACGAGTCCGTTGTCGTCACCGTGGGCCATGACAAGGGCTCCCATAAGTCTTGTGGAAACGCCCCATGATGTAGCCCAGACATATTGCTGCTGTCCTTCCTTGTCGGTGTACTTCACATCGAATGACTTCGCGAAATTCTGGCCGAGGAAATGTGACGTTCCGGCCTGAAGAGCCTTCCCGTCCTGCATCATCGCCTCAATGGTGAGGGTGTCAAGGGCTCCGGCGAACCTCTCGTTAGGGCTCTTGTGTCCCACGATCACTGGCAACGCCATGAACTCACGGGCGAATTTGGCATATACCCCTACCATCCTCTTGGCCTCCTCCTGAGCCTCCTGAGAGGTGGCGTGGGCTGTATGGCCTTCCTGCCAGAGGAATTCGGCTGTACGGAGGAAAAGCCTTGTACGCATCTCCCAGCGGACAACGTTCGCCCACTGGTTGCACATGATCGGGAGATCCCTCCAGGACGTGATCCAGTTCTTATATGTGCTCCAGATAATGGTCTCTGATGTAGGTCTCACAATCAGCTCTTCTTCAAGCTTGGCTGAAGGATCCACCACAACGCCCTTTCCGTCAGGGTCGTTCATGAGCCTATGGTGAGTGACAACGGCGCATTCCTTGGCGAATCCGGCCACGTGCTCGGCCTCCTTGCTGAAGAACGACTTAGGGATGAAAAGCGGAAAATAGGCGTTCACAGCACCTGTCTCCTTGAACATCGTGTCAAGGGCATGCTGCATCTTCTCCCAGATCGCATAGCCATAAGGCTTGATGACCATGCATCCCCTGACGGCGGACTGCTCCGCCAAGTCTGCCTTCACAACCAGATCATTGTACCACTGAGAATAGTTCTCAGACCTTTTTGTCACTTCCTTTGCCATATATTCTTTGCTGTTTTTGTCAATTAT
>CAKVBK010000135.1 GCA_934725285.1 uncultured Bacteroidales bacterium
TCTTTGGGCCGTGAATATGTCATCCAGGCCATCGGTGAGGTTGTCGAGCGTCAGAGCAAGAACCCTAAGATGGACACTGGTGACATCGAGATCAGACTTGAGGCGATCAACATCCTCAACAAGTCTGTCACACCTCCGTTCACGATTGAGGACGAGAGTGATGGCGGTGAGGATCTTCGCGCCAAGTTCCGTTATCTTGATCTTCGTAGAAATCCGCTCCAGAAGGCGCTGGCGTTGAGGCACAGGCTTGCCCACGAGGTACGCAACTATCTTGACGCCCACGGATTTATGGAGATCGAGACTCCGTATCTCATCAAATCCACTCCGGAGGGAGCCCGCGACTTCGTCGTTCCGTCAAGAATGAACCCAGGCCAGTTCTACGCCCTTCCTCAGTCTCCTCAGACATTCAAGCAGTTGCTCATGGTTGCCGGCTACGACCGCTACTTCCAGATCGTGCGCTGCTTCCGCGACGAGGACCTGCGCGCCGACCGTCAGCCGGAATTCACCCAGATTGACTGCGAGATGTCCTTCGTCGAGCAGGAGGATGTCCTGAATATGTTCGAGGGCATGATGAGGACGATGTTCAAGAACGTCCTCGGGGTTGACATCCCGAACCCGATGCCAAGGATGAGTTGGTACGATGCGATGGACAAGTACGGCTCCGACAAGCCGGATGTCCGCTTCGGAATGACGATCCATGAGATCACTGACAAGGTGAAAGGCAAGGGCTTTTCTGTCCTTGAGGATGCCGCCTACGCTGGGGCCATCGCGGTCCCGGGTGGCGCTGAATACACCCGCAAGCAGATCGATGAGCTGACCGAGTGGGTCAAGAGACCTCAGGTCGGAGCCAAGGGCCTGATCTACATCAAGCTCAACGCAGACGGCTCGGTGAAGTCATCCATTGACAAGTTCTACACTCCTGACGAGCTGAAAGTTATCGCTGAAGCTGTTGGGGCCAAGGCCGGAGACATTGTCTTCGTGATGTCCGGAGACGGCAAGCGCAAGGTCCAGACAATGCTGGGGGTTCTGCGTATCGAGATGGGCAACAGGCTCGGCATGCGTGACCCTAAGGTCTTCGCACCGCTTTGGATTGTGGACTTCCCGCTTTTGGAATGGAGCGAGGAGGACGGCCGTTTCTACGCCATGCACCATCCGTTCACGGCTCCGAAACCGGAACACATGGATCTCTTCTACAGCGACAAGAAAGAGGATCTCGAAAGGGTTTGCGCCAACGCCTACGATTTCGTGCTCAACGGCACCGAACTCGGCGGCGGTTCGATCAGAATCCACGACGCTGAGGTTCAGAAGAGGATGTTCGAGGTTCTGGGCATCGGCCCGGAGGAGGCAGAGTACAAGTTCGGATTCATCATCCATGCATTCCAGTATGGCGCCCCGCCTCACGGAGGACTGGCGTTCGGCTTCGACCGCGTCTGCACCCTCTTCGCCGGCAAAGAGTCCATCCGCGACTTCATCGCCTTCCCGAAGAACAACCAGGGCCGCGACGTGATGATTGATTCCCCGTCCCAGATCGACCAGGCTCAGCTTGACGAGCTCAATCTGGACATCCGTCCGCTCCCTGAGAAATAATTAATCCTGAATATTATCAAGGCAGGCACGGTGACCGTTTGCTTTTCCCAATCGGTCTCGGCGCCTGCCTGTTTTTTTGACGGAGTACTGTACAAGAATGTTCATAGGAAATTATGGGACGGTGATAATCCGGCGTTTTCATCCGTGGACGTTTTCATAGTAGCCAAATGGGGTGACTTTTCGGTCACCCCACTTGCGTTATATGTGACCCCTTCGTCACTCCAAGACAACTTTGCTATTCGCCTCGTGAGTGCCACCCTCCCTTTTGCTCACCGGATCATCTTCGCGACCACGTTTGTGCGTGGGACCGTACTTCTGGCTCACGGGCTATTTCCTGTACAGGGCAAAGAGTGCGGAGCCGGAGCCGGACATAGATGCATAAACGGCGCCTGAATCGTAGAGGGATTGCTTGATGGCCGCCAGCTCCGGATGGGCCTTGAAGACAGTGGCCTCGAAATCATTGACCAGATTGTCTTTCCATTCAGGTGCCGGCAATGCCAGCACAGTCCGCAAATCTGACATCTTCGCTTGTTCTACGGATGAATTAATGGCTGGTGAGTTATGTTGGCCAGGTCGGTCACAGAACTTGTCGAGGTGACATTCCCGTGGAACAATTCCTTTATAGGCCTCGGCGGTGGAGACCGCGACTCCTTCCGGAATCAGCACCTTGATTTCATAATCGGAAAGGTCAACCTCGTAAGGTTCAAGGATTTCCCCCCTGCCGGATCCGATCATCGGCCGGTTGAACACAAAGAACGCACAGTCACTTCCAAGTCTGGCGGCATATTCGGAAAGCCTCTGACTGTCAAGCCCTAACCCGCACAATTCATTCAGCGCCTTGAGGGTGAATGCCGCATCAGCCGACCCACCGCCAAGACCAGCTCCCACCGGAGCCTTCTTTTCCAGGAATATTTTGACGGCTGGCATGTCAAAGTCTTGTGCCAGAATGCCGTATGCCTTTGCGCACAGATCCTTGAGCGGATTCCAGTCCACACCCTCTTCACGAGCGATAGTGATCATCAATTTCCCGTCCTTTGATATTCCTTGTACCAATCTGCCATCTTCTGAAGCCGTTATGTCTTCAGTGAGAGTGGCTCCTTTCCTGTCTTCATTGGCTGATTCGTGAAGAGGTTTGACAGGTTCACCAACCGTGGTCTCTTGTTGGTCGCTGAATTTTCCGCCCGCTGAGCTTGCTGCACACTGGGTTTGGGACGTGGACTTGTCGAAGAATCGAAGTGTCGAAGAGTCGAAGTGCCCGTTCTGACCACCATACTTGGCGAACAAAGCCGCTGAGGTCCGGCTGTAGTCATCCCCCGTGACGATCTCTATTGTGTCCCCGAAATCAAAACACGGCACAAACAGTGTTTCGATGTCGTGAAATCCATCTGCACGCTTCCGCAGGACACCCAGTCCCAGATTCAGTTTGACATTCGTCTTGACAATCATCCTTATCTCTGTTTATGAAAACTGTATACCTGTTGACTAACTTTTATGTATCTCTTAAGTAGTTGTCCAGTCAATCTTATTCGGACTTATGCATTTTAGGCTTGCTGGCCATAATAAGGCAATTTAAAGACGCATATATTTAAGCACAAACCTGAAGTGCATAGTTTCGCTCTTATTTAGCCGTGGTGCAAAATGTCAGCACTTTCCGATAGATGATAAAAGCGTGGCATTTAATCTTTTGAAAATCAAAGATTTGGTACTGTGCTCTTCCTCTGCTTCTCGCACTGGATCGGCTGTTCAATGGGCTGATTTGTAGGTGTTTAACTGCCACGGCACCCTCGTTCATGTTATCTGGATGCTTATTCGAACTTTATCATTGCATCATCGCGGATACGCTTATCAAGCGAAGCTGCGGATGGAACTCTCGACTAGTTCGGTGACTGAGGAGCGGCCGAGGTCTCCGTCAGTGGCCTCCTCCGGGATGGTCTCAAGGACAGGAGCCACAAAGGAGATCATCTGAAGAACCTTGGCCTCATCTTCAGGGATGCCTCTGGAGCGCATGTAGAACTGCTCGTCCTCGTTCAGTTTCCCGACGGTGGCGCCGTGCGAACACTTCACGTCGTCGGCGTAGATTTCCAGCCGAGGCTTGGTGTTGATCCTGGCCGTGTCCGAAAGCATGATGTTGTGGTTCTCCTGAAACGCCTCGGTTCTCTGGGCGTCAGGCGCGATCACGATCTTGCCGAAGAACCCGCACTTGGCCTCTCCGGTAGCCAACCCGTTGAATGTCTGTTGTGAGCGGCAGTCTCCGGTGCGGTGATGCATCGTGATGTCGAACGT
>CAKVBK010000136.1 GCA_934725285.1 uncultured Bacteroidales bacterium
TGCATCGATCCGCCCAAGCCCTTGTTGAAACCGGTCGTGCGGGCGAAGATCTCGGCCATCGCTCCATAGAGCAGAAAGCGGATTCCGAGTTCCTTGACATCCTTCCCTTCGTAAGCCTTCTTGGCCACGTTCAGGGTGGCACCGCCCCAGAACTCATCCATCACCTTCTTCAGTTCCTCATCAGGGAGAATCTGAATGGAACGCAGCCCTTTGGCGAGAATCTCACCGTGAGAACGGTGCGAGCCGAAGATAAAGTCATCTGTGTCAAGGCAGTAGGCCATACCGACAGCGGCGGCCTCCTGACCGGCAGAAAGGTGGGCAGGTCCAGGGTTATTGTAAGCGACTCCGTTGTAGCCACCAGTGGTCTTGACCAGATTGAGCATGGTCTCGAACTCACGGATGTAAGACATGTCGCGATAGATGCGGAGCAAATCCTCTTTTGTGAAATTGCCTTCCTTAAGTTCTTCCTTGACAGTCTTGCTGTACGTCATCACAGGAATCTTCGGAAGCTCAAGCTCGTGATCCTTCGGACGCAGGGTCTCGTTAGGATCGATGTATAGCGCTTTTGGCATATCAGTAGTATATTATTAATTATTAAATGATTATATTCTTTAACGGCAGTTTAATGACAATCACTTTATAGTACTGCTATTTCAGTGCGAACGCCGTCTCTTTTATGATTTCTGAAACGGTCGGATGCGGGAAGACAACCTCCTTGAGCTGCTCAAGGGTCATCTCCGACTCGATGGCGATGCATGCGCTGTGGATGATCTCGGAGCAAGGGTTGCCGAGCATGTGCACGCCAAGCACCTCGTGGTACTTCTTGCCGACGATGATCTTGCATATTCCCTCGCCTCCCTCATTCTCGGCGACGAAGCGGCCGGCATAGGCCATAGGGAGCTTTACGACTGAATATTCCTTCCCGGAAGCCTTGGCCTGCTCTTCGGTGAGCCCGACTCCGGCGACCTCTGGGTTGGTGTAAACGATTCCAGGGATGGCGTCATAGCGCATGTGGTCTTCTTTTCCAAGAATATTGTTGACCGCGACCTCGCCCTCTCTGCTCGCCGTGTGGGCCAGCATCGAAAAGCCGGTGACGTCACCTGCGGCGTAGACTCCGGGGATATTCGTGCGCATCTTGCTGTCCACCTTGATTCCGCAAGGCTTTCCGCCACGGTTCAGGAGCATCTCCACACCGAGGTTCTCCAGGCCGAAGCCGCTGATATTGGCGCGGCGACCCACAGACACGAGTATCTTGTCCCCGCTGACCCTCTGGGTGTTGCCCTCCGGATCCTCATAGACAACGGTGTTGCCCTCGATGCCGGTGACCTTGCACTTGAGACAGAAATTCACGCCACGTTTCGCGTAGATCTTCTGGAGCATGGCGCTGATCTCATCGTCAAGAGGTCCGAGAATCTTCGGAAGCATCTCAACCACAGTCACTTTCGTGCCGAGAGTGCTGTAGAAAGCGGCGAATTCCATTCCGATGACACCGCCGCCTATGACGACGAGCTCGGCAGGGCGTTCCTTCAAAGCAAGGATCTCACGGTTGGTGACAATCACGTCGCCGGCCTCCTTAAGGCCAGGGAACGGTGGCACGGCTGCCTCTGAACCTGTGCAGATGATGATGTTACGGGCCACGTAAGTCTGGTCAGAAGCTGTTATCTTGATCCCTTCCGCGTCACGGCCCTGAATCATGGCCTCAGCGGCCACAACCTCAACATTGTTGGACTTCATCGCCAACTTCACTCCTCCGACAAGTTTCTTCACAACCTTGTTCTTGCGGGCCACGATCTTCGAATAGTCGAACGTAGGCTCCTTGACATAGACACCGTAGTGATCTCCGGTGAGGGCATAGTTATAGACCTTCGCACTGTAAAGAAGAGTCTTGGTTGGGATGCAACCCTCGTTGAGGCATACTCCGCCAAGTGATTTCCTTTCAAAAAGGACAACCTTAAGGCCGGCTGCACCGGCTCTTTCAGCGGCCACGTAACCACCTGGGCCGCCACCTATTACCGCTAAATCGTACATATTTATATTCAATTAAAATTCAACTTCAAGGTTTTCGATCTCAACCGCCACCTGCTTTAGGAAACGGGTAGCCTCTCCACCGTCAAGAGCCCTGTGATCGTAGGTCAAGGACAGGCCGAGATAAGGGACGAAGGCATAGACACCGGCTCCCAGATCCTTCGGGCGTGGGACGATCGTGCCGACTCCGAGGATTGCGCTCTGAGGCACATTGATGACAGGTGTGAACCACTCCACTCCGAAGCCTCCAAGGTTGGAGACCGTGAACGAAGCGCCCTCAGCGGAGAGCAGATCCGGATTGATCGAGCCTTTCTTGCAGTCCTCTGCGACCTTCTTCAGAGCCTTGCTCAATCCTATGATATTCAAGTCCTCGGCGTGCTTGACGCAAGGAACCATAAGGCCGCGCTCGGTATCTACGGCGCAGCCAAGGTTGACGACATTGAATATCCTCATGGCGTCTCCGAGGCAGTGAGAGTTGACCTTCGGAAATTTCTTCAGAGCCTTGATGACAGCGTAGCACACGAAGTCATTGATCGTGATGTTCGCATCGATCCTTCCTTCCTCAAGGGCTTTCTTCGCCTTCTTGCGGAGAGCCTGGACGCAGCGCGCGTCTGCACCGAGCATGTGGGTGAGCTGGGCCGTGTTCTGGAGGGAGTTGTACATCGACTTGGCTATGAGCTTGCGCATGTTGGACATCTTCTCGACCTTGAACTCCTCACCTTCCCCGGCAAGATTCTCCGTGTGGGTCGGCTTCCAGACCTTGAGGTCGGAGCCCTTGACCATTCCGCCTATTCCGGAACCGGAGGCTGGTGCCTGAAGGCCTCCGTCAGCCATCATTGCCTTGGCGAGTCCGGATTTAGGAGCACCCTGAGCAGCGATCACGTCCCGCTCGATTATGCGGCCATGAGGGCCTGTCCCGGCGATCCGCGCGGTGTCAACACCTTTTCCTGCGGCGAGTCTGCGGGCTCTTGGAGAAACGGGAGCATTGGCAAGTGGCCCTGTCGAAGCGACTGAGCCTATGGTTCGACATGGCTCACCGGCCATCGAAGCGACCGGTGTCGTGGATGCGGTCACTTCGACAGGTTCAGTGACCGACGATGCCTCCGTGGCCGGAGCGGCAGACGCGCCGGCCCCCGAAGGAGCATATTCAGAGAAAGATTCCCCGGGTTCGCCGATGACCATCACGTTGGTCAGGCAAGGAATCTCGTCATTATCGTTGAAGAAGCAGGCAAGGACGGTGCCTTCGACCTTAGCATCCTCGTCAAAGGATGCCTTGTCGGTCTCATAACTGAAAAGGACATCTCCGACAGCGACTTTGTCGCCCACCTTTTTCTTGAATTCCGTGACGATGCAACTTTCTACGGATTGCCCTTGTTTGGGCATGATTACTACGTGTGCCATTAATTATAATGATTGTTAAATTTCACTGTCACAAGCCGTTCACGGCCCACTGAGCGCCAACAACTTCTGATAGAGACAAAGTTAAAATTTCTTCCTGACATAAAAAAGGATTATATTTGTGCACCGTTTGCGAATTAGCATATTTCAAATTCAAAATATCAAATAGAAAATGCAGTCAACAGAAGATCTGAAGAAGATAGCCTCGCAGGTAAGGCGGGACATCATCAGGATGGTCGTAAAGGCCAAGTCCGGGCATCCGGGCGGATCCATGAGCAGCGCTGACTTCATGACAGCCCTGTACTTCAATGTGATGGATCAGGATCCAGCCACTTGGACACGAGAAGGGAAAGGACAGGACATGTTCATCCTGTCGGCAGGACACCTGACGCCAATGTATTATTCAATCCTGTCCAGGGCAGGATATTTCC
>CAKVBK010000137.1 GCA_934725285.1 uncultured Bacteroidales bacterium
TTCCAGCTCAATGCTTCAGCAGGGCACTTCCGTCGCTGACATATTATTATATTATGGAGAGGATCTGAACATCACCGGGCTTTACGGTGGCGAGGCTTTCAGCACACTGCCCCGGATCCCGGACGGCTACAACTACGATTTCGCCAACCCTACAGTGCTTCGGTCTGGAATTAAGGCCGGGAACGGAGTCCTTGTGGCTCCGTCCGGATCTTGCTACAGGGTTCTGTGGCTGGACAGGAACTGCGAGGTGATGTCCTTGGATATTCTCAAAAAGATCAAGGAGTTCGCAGACGCGGGAGTGATCATCTGCGGAAAGGAGCCAAGGAAGTGTGCCGGACTAAAGGCAGACGACAGGGCCTTCGCATCTATCGTTGACGATATCTGGCACTCGCGCAGGAAGAATGTGTTCACGAATGGGATTGAAGACTGCCTGAGGCGCAGCGGGATAGAGCCTGATTTCCGTGCTGTGGTCACCTCGGAGATACCCGCCATAGCGGCCCCTTCGACAGGCTCACCGGCCATCGGAACGGCTGAAGAGGCCACCGAGGCTCCGGCGAACGCCCCGGACTGCTATGGGGACTTCAAATATGTACACAGAACCCTTCCGGACAGCACCCAGATCTACTGGGTGAGAAACTTCTCCGGGAAGGATTCCAATGTGGAACTCAGTTTCAGGGACACCGGAAAGTTCGCGTCCATATTCAATCCTGAAAATGGCGAGGTTACGGATGCGGTGATTGGGCACGCCGATGGTCGTTCGTCCGTCAAGCTCACGCTGCTTTCCGCTGACGCCAGGTTCGTTGTGCTTTCCGACAAGGAGCAGGTCAAGGTGACCATGGACACTGTATTTTTCAATTCCACTGACTCCACAATGATTCACACACTTGACACCACATCTGTCACCGAAACCGTCGAACTTCCTGTCCACCAAGAGACTGCGACAACCCTCGCAGCATCGAAAAGGACAGTGATCAAGACCGTTAACACTGCATGGCACGTGCATTTCGATCAGAAGAACGGGGGCACAGCCGACGAGGAATTTGCGGAACTGATGTCGTGGACAAGGAAGGAGAATCCTGTCGTGAAGTATTTCTCCGGTACGGCAGTCTACAAGACCAATGTAGCCATAGATTCCACCACGCTGGCGGGTAACGCAAAGATATTCATAGATTTGGGTGTGGTGAAAAATATCGCTGACATTACCATCAACGGTGCTCCGGCAGGAGTCCTCTGGAAAGCCCCATTCATCACATCCGACATCAAGCCTCTCTTGAATGAAGGAGATAACATCTTGGAAATCAAAGTGACAAACGTCTGGCGCAACCGCATGATCGGAGATGTGCAACCAGACGAGAAGCACCCGGTCACAGCCATCCGCCGCTTCTACAAGTCCACCGACAAACTCCTTCCGTCAGGTCTACTCGGCCCGGTCCGGTTACTCGGTGAACAATAGACCCCATTTGGGATAACGGTTGACATCGGAAAAGCAGCAGACAAATTTTGGTAATGTTCCACACGCAAAATTTGTCTGCTGTTTTTCCACGACATTATAATTTGGCCGCACCGGCAAAATCTGCGTCATGCTATGCCATCAGACGGTGAAAACCGTTCGCGATGCGCTCCAAGCCTTGCTGGAGGCGGGCGCGAG
This sequence comes from uncultured Bacteroidales bacterium, assembly GCA_934725285.1. Taxonomy (GTDB): domain Bacteria; phylum Bacteroidota; class Bacteroidia; order Bacteroidales; family UBA932; genus Cryptobacteroides. The sequence goes on from CAKVBK010000137.1 coordinate 1,649, forward strand.
GGCAGGCGATGTTGATGCGCATGAAGCCGTCGAGGCCGTACATGACTCCGGAATTGATCCAGACTTTCTCATTTGTCAGCAAGCTGTTCTCGATGTCGTTCGCAGACATGTTCAAAGCGCTGACATCCACCCAGACGAGGTATGTCCCCTCCAGTTTGCTGACCGGGAATTCCGGAAGGTTTTCCTCGAAGAACGAGAGCAGCGCACGATAGTTGCCGTAAAGGTATTCATTGAGTTCCTTCAGCCATGGTTCGCCCTCGTTGTAGGCCGCCTGAAGAGCAAGGACTCCGAAAGGATTCACGTCGCACAATTCGTTGATGTTTATAACCTTGTCAATGATTTTCTTCCAGTCCGGATTGTTTGTGATGATGTTGGAGATTCCGAGGCCTGCGATGTTGAACGACTTGCTCGGAGAATTCATCGTGACGGTGTTGTCTTGAGCAGCCTGCGAGAGCGAGGCCATAGGAGTGAAGTGATAGCCGGGCATTTCCAACTCGCAATGGATCTCGTCGCTGATGACGATCACCCCGTTCCTTCGGCAGATGTCGGCCACTCTCTCAAGATCCTCGCGAGGCCAGACACGTCCGCAAGGGTTGTGAGGATTGCAGAACAGAAGCACCTTGGCCATCGGATCAGCGGTCCGTCTCTCAAGGTCCTCGAAATCAATGTACCACGTGGCCTGATCACCTTCCGTGTCGTAGATAAGCTTGTTGACCGACAACTCGCACAGATTGTTCCTCGCCGTGGAGAAGAAACAGTTGTAAGCCGGACTTTGGATGATCATCTTAGGCAGTTCTCCGTGAGGCCCACGGCCACGGTTAGGCTTCTCGACCACTTCGCCTTCAACTATCTCGTACTGCGTCAACGCCTTGACAACCACAGACATCGCCGGCACGACTCCCGGAATGTAGAGATACCAGTCCTTTTCGGTGTGCCACCCCCTGCGGCGCTCCCACCAATTGATGGCGGCATCGTAGTAGGAATCAGGCACGTGGGTGTACCCGAAAATCTCCTGATCGACACGCTTTTTCAGCACGTCCACAATCTCGGGAGCCACCTTGAAGTCCATGTCCGCCACCCAAAGCGGAATCACATCCTCTGAAATCGGCCCTACAGGGCTCTCGGCATCCCATTTGACGCAGTTCGTTCCGCGCCTTAGCGTCATCTCGTCAAAATTATATTTTCCCATATTACAATTGCATTGATTCCACCCAGCCTCGAACGCCCGTCACATATTGCTGAGCCGCCTATTGCTCAGCCATGAAGCAAGCACCGGCAAAAACAAATCACCGTTTGCAAACAGGCAAATTCCAAGGAACAGACTTCGAAGATAGCAAAAAACAATTAAATTTGCGACGAAATGAAATTCCACAAATATATTTTATTGTCAGCGGTGCTTGTGTCAAGCATCTGCGGCTGCGTGCGGAACAGCGGCGGACTGGCTGCCTCAGACGAGTGCGAGCCTTTATTCATGAATATAGAAGCGCTTCCCGATGGAGGATATTCCTTGATCTCCATCTCGCCGTTTGACGGGAGCCGGGACACATTGAAAATCAGCAAACCGCTGAACCGGCTGATTGTTACGAGCACTTCCTACATCGGGTTCCTGGATGCGATCGATGCTGACTCCGTGATTGTCGGTGTGTCGGGCGGTGAATATGTCTGCGACTCCTGCGTGGCCGCTGGTCTGGACAACGGGACCGTGACGGACATCGGCTACGACGCGAGCCCGGACTACGAGAAGATCATGGCATTGAAGCCGGACCTGCTCCTGACATATTCAGTCTCCCCCGTCAAGTCTCAGTTTCTTTCTAAGCTTGAATCGCTGGGAATCAAGACTTTCATCGTCAACGAGCACTTGGAGCGCCACCCTCTCGCCAGGGCGGCCTACATACGCCTTTTCGGAGCCTTGACAGGGAATATGCCAGCGGCGGATTCGGTGCTGGATGTCGTTTCCAAGAACTACATCTCCTTGCGGGATTCAGTCCAAGGCAGATTGGGGGCAAAGGATGCGTCTGGCAAAAGTGGATTGAATGCCAGCGAGACTGAACAGGAGTCCGGTGAAACAGAAATGAAGACTCAAAAGCCGAGAAAGATTCTGGTCAACATCCCGTACAAGGACCAGTGGTTCGTTCCAGGTCAGGAAAGTTATCTCACGACTCTGTTCAAGGA
>CAKVBK010000138.1 GCA_934725285.1 uncultured Bacteroidales bacterium
GCCGGGACGTTTGACGACCCGATGCTTGAGCAGCAGTGGCACTACTACAACAACGGTTCGGCATCGTCATCGGTCAGTGGATGCGACATCAATGTCCTTCCGGTATGGAAGAATTATTCCACTTATGCGAAATATAAAGGAGACATCGTTGTCGGAGTGGTCGATGGGGGAATCGACTACAATCATGAGGACCTGAAAGACAACATGTGGCATAATCCGGAGAAATCCGGAGACAATGTCTATGGCTACAACTTCGCGGAGAGTACATTCAATATTCATCCAGAGGATCACGGAACGCATGTCGCTGGTACGATCGCAGCGGTGAACAACAACGGTGTTGGAGTCTGTGGCGTCGCTGGGGGCGACTCCAAGCGGCAGATAAAGGGTGCCAAGTTGATGTCCTGCCAGATATTTGACGGTGGCAAGCAGGGATCTGGCCCAGAAGCGATCAAATGGAGTGCTGACCATGGTGCGGTAATCTCTCAAAACAGCTGGGGGTATGATGACTTGACCACGACACCTGCCTCCTTGAAATCGGCTGTGGATTATTTCATCAAATATGCCGGTGTGGACAAGAACGGCAATCAGACAGGTCCGATGAAAGGCGGTATCGTCATCTTTGCTGCGGGTAATGACAATAAGAATGTCTCCAGCACTGATTACGAAGCTGTTGTGAATGTTTCATCCGTTGGGGCTGACTACAAGAGAGCTTATTACACAAATTATGGCTCATGGTGCGACATCACTGCACCTGGTGGCGACGCCAAGAAAGGGAATATGGTCTTGAGCACCTTGCCGGGAAACAAGTACGGCAAGATGCAGGGAACCTCAATGGCATGTCCTCATGTGTCCGGTGTCACCGCCTTGGTCCTTGCGCGGTACGGTGGCGATGGCTACACACCGACCGCACTAAGAAAACGTCTTGAGGGCAACACTTCGGACATTTCTGCCCAGAACCCGAACTACTACCTTGGCAAGGGACTTGTGAACGCTTATAAAGCCATTGCCGGAAGTGGGGGAAAAGCTCCGAACACTCCTGCTGACCTGAGTGCGGACACCCAGTCCAACAACATCAGGTTCAAGGTGACTGTTCCGTCTGACCCTGATGACGGAAAGCCTAATTCAATTTATATCTACTATTCCACATCGGATTTCACATCAGCGGACAAAGCGATGTACGGAATGTTCTATACTGAGGATCACGAGGTGGGTGAAGTCCTTTCCGGAACTGTCACAGGATTGGAGTTCAACACTGAATATTATGTTGCGGCTGTCGCATGCGACCTTGCGGGAAACCGTTCAGGACTGACAAAGAGGGTGCGTGTGACCACGGGAGGTAACAATGCACCGGTCATCACGGCTAAGACACAGGTGTCGTTCTCGATAAAGGCGCACGAGAGTGCGGTGGCCGAGTTCGCTGTCACCGAGCCTGACGGACATTTCTACAACCTTGAACTGACCCCGGGTTCAGCTGCTGCGGTGCTGGACACATTGACGCGTCCAGAGCCGAAGATCAGGATCACGGGGGCCAATGCTCCTGCCGGTACATACTCGGCTAAACTGACAGTGACGGACATCTATGGCATGGCAACTGTTGCCAAGGTTGACTACACGATTCAGGAAAACCATGCCCCGATCGTGGTAAAAGCGTTCGAGAACATGCTGTTCACCTCGAAAGCCGCTGCGACACAGGAATATTCTGTCTCGGAATATTTCAATGATGAGGACGGGGAAGACTTGACATACACGTTCTCCTTCAGTAATCCGGCAGTGGTCAACATGACATATTCAAAAGGGAAGTTCCTCCTGACACCGATGAACTATGGCAGTTCCGAAATCACAATCACAGGAACGGATGTCAGGAAGGAGTCTGTCTCCCAGACATTCCTTGTCTTGGTCATGGATGGCTCCAAGGATGTTTCTCTATACCCTAATCCTGTCAAGGACAAGTTGAACATCCAGCTCGGCCTGAACGCTGGGGTGGTGAAAGTCAGGATAGTCTCGGCTTCCGGTTCGACTTATCTTGACGAGTCTCTGGGGGCTGGTTCTCCATTTACTCCATTGACGGTGAATATGGCAGACGCAGTGGCGGGACAGTACACTGTGATTGTCACATTGGATGGAAAGGAGTATAAGTCAAGTATAGTGAAACTTTAATGATTGAAAGGCATGAATAAGATTTATACACTACTGCTCGCTGTGGCTATTTTCGTATGTCACGCTTCAGCCCAGACCTTGCCTTCACTTCTGGTCGGTTCTGATGCCTCGGCTCTTGGCATGGCGACAACCTCGGTAGGAAAAGTGTCTGGCGCATACTCATTGGAAGGGAATGTTGCGTCCATGTCTCTTGGCGAGGACAGGTTTGCGGCCGGGGCGTCATTCGTCCTTTGGCAGCCTGACTATGCCAAGGACAAAGTCATCAGTGTTGGCGCCACGTACCGTTTGGGCGAAAGATTCGCTTTCGGACTTCAGTACAAAGACTTCCGGCAGCCATCGTATGACATTGTGTCGGAGAGTGGGTCAGTCAAGGATTCGTTCACTCCGGGCGAAACTATCATCGCCTTTGGGGCGGCATATTCAATTACAAACTTCCTTTCTATCGGTGTGACTGGCCGTATGGTCAAATCGTCCCTTGGAGAAGATGCCGATGCCAGTGTCTTAGGTGCGGATGCTGCGTTGTTCTTTAAGAAAGATGCTTTGAGCGCGGGATTTTCTGTCAACAATATTGGCGGAAAGGTCAATTACGGTGGAGATGACTACGATCAACCGATGCTTGCTCGTGTTGGGGGCGCTTACCGGATCGGGGATCCAAAGGCCTCGACCGTAACCCCGTCCGTAGAGGTTGATGTATTGTTCAAAGGCGGCTTCATGGCTGGATTAGGTGTGGAATATTTCTACAAGAGCATGCTTTTCGCCAGAGGTGGTTTCCATTATGGCGACAAGGAAAAAGCGGTTCCGACATACGCTTCACTTGGGCTTGGCGTCCGTTTCTTGGGTGTCAGTTTGGACGTGGCTTATCTGACTGCAAGCGACATTCTTGGCAATTCCATCAGCTTTGGCCTCGGCTATCGGTTCTGACAGATTTTGTATATCAAGAAAGTATTCCTTGAAAGTCCATAAAGGGACGACTTTGAAAATCACGTTCTTCGGCATGAAAGAAGCCATCGTACCACCTATCGGGCAGAATTCTGTGATAGCTTCACGCTGGAAACCGATGCCTTGGGACTTGATGAGGTGGTTGTGACCGCCATAGGAACATCTCAAAAGGTGATTGTCAAAGTCAGGAAGAATCATTGCGATAGCGTCTATAATTGCAACGTGAGCATCCGAACTTGTGCTTACTTTCAAACCACGGACACCGTGATGTGCTTCTGACAGCTGTCAGAGGCAGGTCGTTGTGGATGACCCCCTTGTTGTGGAATAGGGTCAGACACACGAATCGGCCTCTCAACCCACCCACAGGCATCCTCCCGTGCCTGTGGGTTGTAAACAACCGGTATCGACAGGATCAGCGACCAGTGGGTAAGCATATAACCTTGATTTTTTTTCGACAAAGTTATATCACGCGGAGACAAATAACAGTCATGCTTTGTGCTTTGTCGGATGCTTACGAAAAGTTTTCTTATCTTTGCAGGGAATGAACTAAAGGACAGACCGTATGCTTTACCCGATTGGAATACAGAGTTTTGAGGACATCCGCAGGGGCGGGTATGTCTATGTTGACAAGACTGAGCTTATTTA
>CAKVBK010000139.1 GCA_934725285.1 uncultured Bacteroidales bacterium
CCTATAACTTCAACAGTTTCAAGGACAAGTACAACGGCAGCGGCTCTGCGGACGACGAGATCAACCGATTTTAGGAATATGTTCCTCTTGCTATACAATTCACATCATCGATTATGTGAAGTGATCACGTTTTCCCATCGGTAACACTTTAAGCCTCTTTGCTCCTCAAGAGTGCTTTCCGCACTCTCGGGACACGTTTAATCCACTTTTCGTTCCCGGAGGGTGCTGCTGAGTACTCTTTGGCAACATAATTTCCCTATTTGTTATCGAAAGGCTATTCGTCATCCGCGTGGAGAGCTGCGCCGCACTCTCGGGAAACATATCTGCTCCTTTTCGTTTCCGTAGAGTGTTTAATGACACTGTTGGGTAACGTTTGCCCTCATTTTTGTTACCGAAGAAATTGCGGATGAGAGGCTTGAAAAACAGATGGTCTGATATTCAATATGGCGGAAATGGGGGCGGACATTCCTAAGGTGAGTGGCTTTCTTGACGCTTGGCGTAAATAGTTGAAAATTAGATGTTATAAATATTATTGTTGTAGGAGTAAAAAATCTTTTTTGATCACCGCAAGGCAAAGAAACAGAAACTTCTGTTTCTTAATGAAAGTTTTTCTGTTTTTGAATATGAGTTTGCGATAAAGACGCTATATTGCGGCGAACCTGAATTTAGATTATATATGGGCAGTCACAAACTCAATGAACTCCTGAAGGAGTACAGAAAACAACCTAAGTGGTACTACCACGTCATCTTCGACTCTATCGAGACAGGACAGCTGTTCAATAATGATGATGAATATTCCGACGGAATGAACAGTGTGTCCATCGGGCAGTATGTCTGCGGACTGTCCGTCATTGTGTTCGTGCTGATGGCCAATCATTGCCATATTCTCGTCCATGGATCCGGAGAGGACATCGTCAGGTTTTTCTTGTTTGTCAAGGAAAGGATCAATCGGAAACTCAAAGAGGATGGGTTCCCTCAGCTCTCGTCGGGCTATGGTTTTAAAATGGTGAAAGTGAATGATGAACGGCAATTGGTGGACACGATAGTCTATATCGCGAGGAATCCGTTGAAGGCGAGACCGGATGTCACGGCATCTGGCTATATCTGGGGATCCACGAATTTGATTTTCAGCGATATTGACAAGCTTTATGACAAAATGAAAATTGCGGACATGTCATGCAGGGAATCTACGAGGATATTCAAGACTAAAATCAAGCTTCCGGGTGATTATCTTTTTAATCGTACTCGGGGATTTATTCTTCCTGAATCCTATGTCCTTAATGGCAAGGTGGAACAGATGCTCGTGAACTCGTGGCGGTTCAGTTCAGGGCTTGTGAAGAACTTTGATTCTTATCTTAGGATTGCCGAGGGCATAGGAGAGATGATTGTCTTTTCGGAGAGTGAGCTGAACGAGATCATCAATCAGATTCTTAGAGAGCGTTTCAAGGTGAACTCTGTCAAGGATTTGGGCGTTGACGATAAGTGCCGTCTGGCTTTGACTCTGAAAAAAAATACCGCATTGACACAAAACGAATCGCCCGGAAGATTCAAGTCGAGGTCGCGGTGCTAAATAAATTGTTTGAATAGTTTTTCGAATACATAGTGTGGCACCCTTGGACGACAGAAAGGGACGGAAGTGCTGCCGGAGAGTGTTGAGTAGCACTCTCGGGTAACGGAAAGGGACGGAAGTGCTGCCGGAGAGTGTTGAGTGGCACTCTCGGGTAACGGAAACGTGCGGAAGTGCTGCCGGAGAGTGTTGAGTGGCACTCTTGGGTAACGTAAATGGGCAGAAATGTTGCTGAAGAGTGTTGCGCGGCATCCTTATGCGATTTATTCAGGACAGAGCGGTTGTCTGGGGAAAAAAAGACTTTGAAATAAGTGAGCCATACAGAAAAGTAATAATTGTATCTTTGCTTGTGGGTAATTGAAAATATACTTCAATGGGAAAGACATTACATAGTTTGAAAGATCTTAAGGGCTTGATTCCTAAGGAAGCACCGGCAAAGAAGGCATTGTCATCGGTCAAAGAGCGAGAAAAGTCTGCCGTCCCTGTCATGGCGAATGAAGACCCTAAGGTTGGAGACAGGGTGGTGCTGATGGAGTCCGATGAGCACGGGGTAATTCAGAGGGTCGCCGGCAAGACATATTTCATCAAACTGGATGACGGTTTGGCCGTGAGTCTTGGCAAATGGGATTTCGCCGTGACGGACGACAAGGAGGAGGAAAGGCTTCGCAACTCCATTTTCGCAAGACGAAAGCCTTCCGCTCAGGATGAACCGTCACGGTCGCGCTACACGGATTACGGAGAGATCACGGTCGATCTCCATCTTGAAGCCTTGGCCGGAGGACGTTCGGTTCAACCGGGACAAGCTCTTCAGTTCCAGATGGATGCGTTTAAGTCGGAACTCAAGAAATGTCTCCCGCATCGTGGAATGCGCGTCAGATTCATCACCGGAGTAGGGGATTATGTCCTGACCAACGCCATCCGCAAGGAACTGGACGAGGTCTATTCCCTTCGCTGCACCTACACCGTCGGCACACCGGGTGTGACTGTCGTCACAGTCCGCTGACGCGACAGCCAATGAATATATCAATGAGTGCGGCCTATTTGGTGCGTCCGACAAGGCGGTCGGCGAAATCTCGCAACTTCTCCAACCTTTCGCCTTTGCAGATTCCGGATACACAACCGAGAGCCTTTCCTGTGAGTTCGACGATGGCCTTCTTGGCATCCTCACCTACGTTGAGCGCGTTGTAGATATCCTTGACCCTACTGATCTTCGTGGCCTTTTCCTCATCGCTGACGGCTGTCATCGACATCGCCTCAAGAAGATCTTTGCGTAAGCTCTCGTCCGCCTTCTCGAAAGCCCTCACGGTCAGCCAGCTCTTTTTCTCGTTTAGGATGTCCCCACCGATCGGTTTTCCGAATACTTTCACGTCCCCGTAGGCGTCCAGATAGTCATCTGCCACCTGGAAGGCGAGACCGAGGTTGTAGCCATATTCATAAAGGCAGTCACAATCCTTCTGTGGAGCTCCGGCGATTATGGCTCCCATCTTTGCGGCGCAGGCGATAAGCACGCTCGTCTTGAGACCGATCATATTCATATAATCCTGCATCGGGACAGTCTGAAGGTGTTCGAAGTCCATATCGTACTGCTGCCCCTCGCACACTTCCGCGGATGTCTTTGTGAAGAGATCCAAAACATCCCTGACAACGTTCTTAGGCGCTTTCGCTATACGGGCGTAGCTGTCGATGCACATCACGTCTCCAGAAAGGATCGCCGTGTCGGAGTTCCACTTCTTCCAGACCGTGTCCACCCCTCTGCGAAGCGGAGATCGGTCCATGATGTCATCGTGAATCAGCGTGAAGCTGTGAAAAACCTCGATCCCAGCCGCCGGCTCCAGAATCTCCGGTGTCAACTCATCCTTGTACAATGAATATGCTGTCAAACATAGCGTAGGGCGGATCCGTTTCCCCCCTATCGCGATCATATATCTGAGCGGATCGTAAAGCCCCGAAGGCTCGTCCGTGAACTTGATTTCCTTGAAAAGATTCTTGACGGCTGCGTCGATGGTTTCTTGTGTCAGCATTGTTTGTCATTTTTAGAATCGTAAAGATAAGAATTTTATTTTGTTTATCGGTAATTTGGCGGACGCTTAGGCACGGCTCTTTCATTTAAGATTTCGTTGCCAGCCTAAAAATGTTGTTATTTTATAGCGGGTGTTTTCCTGTCCAGCA
>CAKVBK010000140.1 GCA_934725285.1 uncultured Bacteroidales bacterium
CAGATTCCATTTCGGTCGCTGAGCCTGTCGAAGCGCCGAAGCATGCCGAAAAATCATCACATCGTCACTTCGGCAAGCTCAGTGACCGGAATCCGTCGCTTAGACATCTGCTTGTCAGAGTCGCCGGCATCGCCGCCGCAGTCATCGTCGGCATATTCCTCTACACATCGTGGAAAAACTCTTGGACGGACTACACGGCCTACGATGTCGCCCAGACCTTCACCCTCCCGGACTGTTCGTCCGTGACCTTGGCCCCAGGTGCGACCCTCCGTCTCCAGCGCCATAAGGATAACCGTTTGGTCCGGATGACCGGCAAGATCTATTTCAACGTCCGCCACGATGACCGCGCCCCTTTCCGCATCGACGCCGGCTCAGGTTTCGTCAAAGTCCTCGGCACCCGCTTCCAGGTTGACTATTGGGACTCCGTCAGCGTGAGCGTCGTCTCCGGCAAGGTCCTGTTCTCGGCCGCCCGGTCCGGCGAAGAAGGGCTGGTTCTGACAAAAGGCCAGTCCGCCGTCCTGCGGCAAGGCTCCTCCACTCCGATGCGGCTCACCCCGAAACATCCCAACCCCGCCGCATGGGCCACCGGCGAGTTCATCTACGACAACACCCCGCTGCCTGAAGTTCTCTCCGAGCTCTCTGAATATTACGGTGTGACCCTTGCAGTGTCGGATGCGGAATCCCGCTCCCTGAGCGGAGAGTTCTCCACAGCCTCCCTTCAGGAAATATTGAACCTCATCAACTCCGCCCTTGGAATCAGTGTCGTGGTCGAGTGACGTGGAGGCCAAATTGCTGCCGGTTAGTGAAATACTATCGCATCCTGCCGAAAACTGGTAGGTGGAAATTGTTCATTGGTGATTGTTGGAGCATCCATGCCGGCCATTGGCAACACGGAGTTTCCCCTTTGTAGATGTTGATTTATTAGGAAAATAATATGCAATGTTTTAACTTTGCCGCGTTTTGTTAATGTCGTGCCTAATAAGAAACCTTAATTATCCATTATTATGAAAGAAAGCCTATTGACTAAATTGGCCATCGTTCTTGCCTTTACATCTTGTTCTCCGAAAGTGGTGACAAACATCCAGAGATCCATTCCGGTTGATAACACGCAAGAGAGTGGAACCATTGCGGTTCTGGAAGCCGGACAGGCTCTCCCCGCCGGATCGGAAGTGCTTGGTACCGTGAAAATTGGTGACACTGGATTTACGACCAAGGGAGGTGACTACGCATCCGTGCTTGAACGTGCCAAGGAAGAAGCCCGAAAGGCCGGGGGCAATGCTATCCGGATCACGGAGCACAAGTCACCCGACGGACACAGCACCATCCATAGAATCAACGCTGAAATTCTGAAACTCAGCGACGAGGCTTTTTTCATGAATCCGGTTCAGGAAAGCTCCGTTTCGGAACCCTCTGAATCAATCATCCCCGAGAAGAAGGAATATTCGAAATTCCGCGTCGGTATCGAGGCCGGTGTCGGCTACAATTTCGCGAAGATCAGCAGTTCTGTCCCGATGGACTTCCGCTCCTATGCCAAGAAACTCAGGCTCGGTTATGTCTATTCAGCCAATGCGGCTTGGTTCTTCCATGAATATCTCGGAGTGGGCGCGCAGTACAAGGCGTTCCGCTCAAGCAACTCGGAGAATGTAAGCGTGAAATATAACGATGGCTCAACCCGCACAGGCCGGATGAAAGACAATATATGCATCAGTTTCGCAGGACCGACATTCTGCTACAGAGGTACAAGCGCTGACGGCCGCCGTATCCTTTCCACGGAAATCGGTCTGGGCTACATGCACTATATGGATGACGGCGTGCTGATTGATCCGGTCAAGACTTATGGCAGCACCTTGGGCTATCTTTGGGATGTCAGCTATGAATATGCCTTCTCAAAGAGATTCTCTGTCGGCGCGAAGTTATCTTGGATTTCCGGTTCCATTTACGAGATGACCGTGGAACAGAACAATGTGAAGACCACGAAGAAATTGGACGATGAATTTGTCAGTCTTTCCCATGCGGACCTTACCATCGGCTTGAGAGTCAATTTCTAAGGAATAGTCTCGGCTTGGCCCACGCATGTAGACCTAATAGCTGCCGGCCGACGAAATGCTATCTCCTCCTGCCGAAAACTGGTAAGAGGAGGTTTTGTTTATATGTCCAAAGTCCTCCACACCGAAAAAAAAGTTGCTATGTGTCCTGCAAGATTTCCGCGTGGCGTGATTTAGTAATGCGTCAGACCGGGAACGGTCTGAAGTACTTAAACTATTATAAACAATTAAAGATTTAAACTAATGAAAAAGTTTTTCAGTTCAGTAGTGACGGCGGCTCTCTGCCTCGGCTCATTCGCATTCGTCTCTTGCGACAAAAACGACAACAAGACTCCGGATCCACTCACGTTCAATGAGACAAAGGTTGAGGTGGAGATTGAGAAGACTGTTGAGGTTACCGTGAAAAACGGCACGCAGCCGTACTCTGTCAAGTCCAGTGATGAGAAGATTGCCACAGTTACGGTTGACAAGGAGAAGATCACCGTCACAGGTGTCGCGGAGGGAACAGCCACGATCTCCGTTGTAGACAAAGATCAGGCAAGCGGTTCATTTACCGTAACGGTAAAGGCTGCTGCCGAGAAGTTGGAGTTTGACAAGGCTGAGGTCACTGTCGGAGTGGAGAAGGAAGATGTTGTGACGGTCAAGTCAGGCACCGCTCCATACACCGTGAAAGTCGCTGATGAGACTGTCGCTACCGTCACCGTGAATGAGACATCCGTCACCGTGAGGGGTGTCAAGGCCGGAACAACCACGCTCACCGTGACCGACAAGGACGGCAAGGCCGGTGAGGTTGCGATCAAGGTAGAGTAACAATCAACCAAAGAATCGATTTCATTTATTATTGGTAGGGGGATCCGCACAACCTGCGCGGGTCTCCTTTTTCTTCCTGATTTGTTGACATTCCGGAGAGGGAGGGACTGTCTCCGGACTTGCCACCAAAAATATAACGGCTCTGCAGTTTGTCTGCAAAGCCGTTCCCGCGGAGAGAGCGAGATTCGAACTCGCGAGCCCCTTTGGGAGGCCACACGCTTTCCAGGCGTGCCTCTTCAGCCACTCGAGCATCTCTCCAATGACCTTGATTGTCGTAAGGACTGCAAAGATAATCAAATCCTTTGAATATTCAGCATCAGAAGCTGAATATTTTTCTAAGCTGTAGCCTGCCCAGTCTACAGTGTGTTGCGCTTGAGCTTTTCGACGTAGGCCTCTATGCGGCGTAGCTCACGAGGGATCGAGATGCTTTGAGGACAGTGCTCGATGCACTGCTTGCATCCGATGCAGTGGCTGGCCTGACGGACGGACGGGATGGCGCGGTCGTAGCTCACGAGATAGGCCCGGCGCAGTCTGCGGTAGTTCTCCTGCTCGGTGCTCTGGGCTATCTCCCCTTCGTTCACGCACTCATTGTAATGTTTGAATATTCCCGGAATGTCAACTCCGTAAGGGCAAGGCATGCAGTACTTGCAGTCGTTGCAGTTTATGGTAGGGAAGCTGGCCATGATGCCGGCGATCTCCGTTCCGAGGAATTCCTTCTCCTCGTCGGTCAGGTACTTGAAGTTCTTGAAAGTGCGCAGATTGTCCTCAAGATGCTCCTGATAGACCATCCCGCTGAGAACAGTCAGGATTCTCGGGTACG
>CAKVBK010000141.1 GCA_934725285.1 uncultured Bacteroidales bacterium
AATATGCCAAGGTTCTTGACACAGTCAAGCACAAGGTTCACAACATGACAGCCGGACGTCCACTCAACAAGTATTAGTAATTCGCCCGCCTGCCACGTCAGGTTAATTAAGATACCAGCGGAGAGTCCATCAGACCCCTCCGCTGTTTTTTGTCCACGGCAACTTTGTTTATATTCTTGACATTCAACAACTTTTACAAAAATCTTGTCCACAGTCAAATTGCTGACAACTGACATGCTCGCTGTAACTTTGCAGTCAAAAATCATACGGATAAAAGATGAAAACAAAAGTTGTACGTGGCGTCCAGTTGTTCTGGGCGTATTTCATAGCCTTGGGAGCGGTGGTCGGATTCGGAATGATGATTTACGACCCGAGCGGAGTAGCTTTTCAGATGGACCCTCTGCTGCCTATGCTAAGGGAAGCGTTTCCTTTCCTGAAATCCATGTTCGGGAACTTCATCTGCTCGGCGTTCGCGCTGCTGGCCGTGAACGGAATCCCTAACATGATCTCAATCTACCTTATTCACAAACGCAATGAATATGACGCGTTGAGCGGTCTGGTCTGTGGAATTGTCCTCGCCGCGTGGATTATTGTGGAGTTCTACATCTGGGGATTCAGCGGGTTGTCGGTAGCTTATGGAATCTTTGCCGCTTGCCAGATCCTCAACGCAGTCATATTCATAAAAAGCAAGAAGTAATAAAATGAACATCAGAATTGAACAACCAAAGGACTACCGGGAGGTAGAGACTCTCACAAGAGAGGCATTCTGGAGAAAGTGACTTTTGGGTCACCTTTATCATTATTCCGGCGGAATTGCTTATCTTTGTAAGTTAGTATTAATTGGCTACTGAATATGTTCGACAACTTACAGGAGAGACTTGAAAGATCCTTCAAGATTCTGAAGGGAGAGGGTAAAATCACCGAGATCAATGTCGCGGAGACTCTGAAAGACATCCGCAGGGCGTTGCTGGACGCGGACGTGAGCTTCCGCGTGGCAAAGGACTTCTGCGACAAGGTGAAGGTAAAGGCGATGGGACAGAATGTCCTCACGGCCGTGAAGCCTCAGCAGATGATGGTCAAGATCGTCCACGACGAGCTCGCCGAATTTATGGGCAGCGCCTCACAGGACATCAACATCAAGGGAAATCCTGGAATAGTCCTGGTGGCCGGTCTGAACGGTTCCGGTAAGACCACGTTCTCCGCCAAGCTTGCGAACAACATCAAGAGCAAGCGAGGGATGAAGGTTCTCCTTGCGGCATGCGACACGTTCCGTCCTGCGGCCATCGAGCAGTTGAAGGTGCTCGGCGAGGGAATCCAGGTTCCTGTCTACACTGAAGAAGGTGTCAAGGATCCGATCAGGATCGCCAAAAACGCCATCGCGAAGGCCAAGGCGGAAGGATATTCGGTGGTCATCATAGACACCGCCGGCCGTCTGGCTGTGGATCAGGAGCTTATGGACGAGATCTCAGCCCTGCACAAGGCCGTCAACCCGACCGAATCTCTGTTCGTGGTCGATGCGATGACCGGTCAGGACGCTGTGGAGACTGCCAAGGTCTTCAACGAGAGACTTGACTTTGACGGAGTCGTGCTGACCAAGATGGACGGTGACACCAGAGGCGGAGCGGCGCTTTCAATCAAGTACGTCACAGGGAAACCGATCAAGTTCATCTCCTCCGGGGAGAAGATGGAGGCGATGGATGTGTTCCACCCGGGGCGTATCGCCGACCGAATCCTCGGAATGGGTGACGTTGTCTCCCTTGTAGAGAAGGCCCAGGAGCAATTCGACGAGAAGCAGGCCCGCGAGACCAGGAAGAAACTGGCCAAGGACAAGTTCGGTCTGATGGACTTCTACAACCAGATCCAGCAGGTCAAGAAGATGGGCAACATCAAGGATCTTGCAGGGATGATTCCGGGACTCGGGAAGGCCATAAAGGACATCGACATCGACAACGACAAAGCATTCAAGGGCATAGAGGCGATCATCATGTCAATGACTCCGGAGGAGAGGGACAATCCTGAGATCATCAACGGAAGCCGTCGCAAGAGAATCGCGGACGGAAGCGGAACGAACGTGGCCGAGGTCAACAAGCTGCTGAAGCAGTTCGAGACCACACGAAAGATGATGAAGAGCGCGCTGACCGGGAATCTTGCCCAAAGGCTCCGTGGATTCAGAAGGTAGAATGCCATAGAAGCAGAACAGCCGTCTTCTCCATTCGGGACGGCTGTTCTTTTATATTCATAAAGCGAAGTAATCCTTGCGCCGGGGAGCCTCAAGAAGGCGGTCAGAATATACCGCCGGGGCAAACGGGCGCATATTGTAATGCGAGGCCATCACCTGGCCGTACGCCCCGGCGCTGCGTATGGCGATCAGATCTCCTCTACGGCTTTCCGGCAGGGAGCGGTCCTTACCGAAAGTGTCCGACGACTCGCAGACCGGACCCACCACATCATAAACGCATGTTCCTCTCGAATCCCCGTCCCGGTAATGAGCGGTAATATTCTCGATCTTATGAAACGCCCCGTAGAGCGCCGGACGGATAAGGTCATTCATTCCGGCATCGACCATGAGGAAGCTGCGGTTCTCTCCTTTTTTGACATACACTACCTGAGTGACAAGTGACCCGCACTGAGCCACAACGGAACGCCCCGGCTCTATGTGTACTGTCTGGTCAGGTCGGCGGACAAGGTTCTTGTCTATGGTCCTGAACCACGTGTCGAAATCAGCTATAGGGTCCGCATCGGGGTCATCATAGTTGACGCCAAGACCGCCTCCCAAATCGATATTCCTGACAGTCAATCCTTTGGACTCGAACAGAGAGACAATCTCACTTACCCTGGAGCATTCCAGACTGATGACATTCTCCACATCCAGAATCTGAGAGCCAATGTGGAACTGGAGGCCGAAGAAATCAAGTGCGGGGTCGGATTTCAACATCGCCACGGCACCGTCGAAACTTCTGTCAGAGAGGCCGAACTTGTCCTCGTAGAGACCGGTGGTGATGTACTGATGCGTGTGAGCGTCAATATTCGGATTGATCCTGAGACTTATAGAGGCCTAGCGGTCCAACCTCCTTGCCCGCGCGCTGATCACCTCCATCTCCTCAAGCGACTCCACCACAAAAGCTCCTATGCCGACCTGAAAGGCCTGGCATATTTCCCGGTCAGTCTTACCGACACCGGCAAAGAAAATCTGTTTCGGATCATAACCGCAGCCGACTGCGAATTCGATCTCGTCCCCGCTGACACAGTCTGCCCCGAACCCTTTTGAACTCAAGATGTCGTTCAGACGGCGGTCAGAATTCGCTTTCACGGAATAATGTGGATGGATTCCATAGCGTGCTGAAAGCTCGGCCACCTTGTCGGAAGTATGTTGGAAAAGATCAATATCATAGTAGTAGAAAGGTGTGGCCACCTTGCTGAATGACGCGAAATCTCCAATCTTTAGCATATCGTAAAACAGATTCTAAAACCTCTTCAAAACAAAACAATTGCAAAAGTAATCTAAAATTTCTAAATTCGCACACTATTGTACGTTCAGAGGTGTTTTCTGACACGAGATAGCGATTGAAAAATACTTTTAACATTAGGACAAAAAAATGGAAAAAGGACCTATTTCACAATTCATCACCCACAACTACCGCCACTTCAACTCGGCATGCGTGGTTGAC
>CAKVBK010000142.1 GCA_934725285.1 uncultured Bacteroidales bacterium
CCGTGGCGAGCGCGGCCATCTGAGTGTAGCGGGTAGGGTAGGGGAACGTGCCGTCGCTTTCGGTCGGCATGTAGAATTTCGCGTCGAGGGTGTTCCACTGGAAGTCGTAGGAGAA
This sequence comes from uncultured Bacteroidales bacterium, assembly GCA_934725285.1. Lineage (GTDB taxonomy): Bacteria > Bacteroidota > Bacteroidia > Bacteroidales > UBA932 > Cryptobacteroides. Next base: position 116 of record CAKVBK010000142.1, read on the forward strand.
TGACACATCCCAGTTGTCAAGAATGTTGTAAAGGTTGGCACACGAGGCGTACAACTCCTTCTGTTTGTAAGTGTTCTTGGTCTGGATCAGTTTCGCGTCTTGGTTCTCGTAATGGGTGTAGTCGGCGGCGTACTTGGCGTTGACCAGCGACCTGAACTTCCGGGTCCACCTGTTGGTGAACGTGCCTTGGATGAACGAGTTCGTGTCCCAAAGCCTTTCCCCGTTGCGGAACACGTTGTTCACGATGGCCCCCGGAATGCCCCTCTCGGAGTTGTATGAATATGCCCGGACGGTCCACCGCCCCTCGTTCATGGCTCCATGCAACGCGGCCTCAAGCCTCGTGGCGTTGATGTCTCCGTTGTGGCGCACAGCTGTGGTGTCATAGACTATCTCTCCGAGTGTGTTACGGCGGCGGTAACGGAACTTGTACTTGCCTGTGGCGTTGACCCATTCCCCGCTGAATGAGGCGCTTACGGAGTCCGAGATCTTGTACTCGCTGCGGATGGACGGATTGACAAGGCCGAAGGATCCGGTCTTCATTGTCGCCTTGAAATTCGCGTTCCGACCCTTCTCGAAACGAGGTCTGCGGGTGGTGATGTAGATTGTTCCGGAAGCCCCGAAGTCCTTGGCTGACTGGAATATGTCGCTTTTCTGCCCGTTGTAGAGCGAGATCTCCTCCACGTCGTCAAGCGAGAAACGACCCAGGTCCACCTGTCCGTTCTGGGCGTTGCCGAGCTGAATTCCGTCATAGAAGACGGCCATGTGATTCGTGCCCATGGATCGGATGTTCACGGTCTTGAGTCCGCCGACTCCGCCGTAATCCTTCAGCTGGACACCGGAGAAATAACGGATAGCGTCCGCGACCGAGAAACTGTTCAGTCTTTGAAGCTCCTCTTCCTTAAGGGTTTGCGCCGGGATGACCTCTCGGTATCTGTATTCCGCCGGAGCACCGACTATCACGGCCTCCCTGATCACCTGGACGCTGTCTAAAGGCATATCTTTCCGATGAACCGATGTGGTGTCACCGGAAGTCTGCGCAAAGGCCGCTGACCCGCATCCCAGGATGCAGGCCGAGGCTATGAGACGGTATATTCGTTTCATAAAATTTCTGTCCGGTCACCGCCCGTGATCCCGCAGGCGATGCCGTATAGTCCCGTGAAGGCAGGTCTTCTGACTTGTTCCTGACGCGGCGCCTTCCCGGCGTGCGGGTGTTGACATTCATCAACTCCGGCCAGTGGCATAAGAAAGCCGCGTCATGTAAGAGGAACTCACAGCAGCGGGTACTGTCCCGGACTCTCACCGGATTCCCTTTTGATCTTTGGCCTCAACTCTGATCCAAAGAACCTTCACGCGGCAAAGATAGCAATCCTTGAAGTCTTTGTCAAATACTGACGATTCATTTTTTATTTTAAAGAACATTCCAAACAAATCGAAACCGCTTCCATATATGGCAATTTTTCGTAAATTTGAGGCCATGAAAAAGTTTGTTCTTTCGGCAGTGCTTACACTGCTTTGCGTCACGATGCTTCCGGCGCAGACCAAAATTATGGCCCACAGGGGATTCTATGCCCATCCTGGCTCTTTTGAAAACACTCTGACCAGCCTTGCCGGCGCTCAGAAACTGGATGTTGAGAGCGTTGAATTGGATGTTCACCTCACCACGGATGATTCGCTCGTGATCCTTCACGGCCCCGCTGTCCCACGGACAAAGTACAAGGATATTCAAAAACTTGACTACGCCACGGTGAAGAGCTGCACCCTTCCGAACGGCGACCATATTCCTTCGTTGAGGGAATATTTCACGCAGGCGAAGAAAACTTCCGCGCTGAAGCTGTTCCTTGAGTTGAAGTCCCATCCGACTCCGGCGAGGGAGACTCAGCTGGCTGAGAAGGTCATCGCTCTCTGTGATGAGATGAATATGTACGATCAGGTTTGCTTCATCTCTTTCAGCGAGCATCTCTGCGACGAGGTTCTTCGCCTTCATCCTGGCGCCGAGGTGATTCCGATCACGTCCAGAAAGACATATTCAGTGAAGGAACTCAAGGACAAGGGATATGCCGGTGTGTCCTATAATTATAATGTTGTGATGAACGCCGCGCATTATCTTGATGATGTCCACGCGGCAGGACTTCAGACGGTTCTTTGGCCGGTTAACAGCTATGATTTGGCTGATTTCGCGATGAGGCACGGGGTCACCTACGTCTCCACCGACCAGCCACAGGGAATGAAACGCCTGATGGACTCGATCCGTGAGTTGAAATGGAAGCAGGAGAAGAAACTGATCTGCTTTGACTTGGACGGAACTCTGACACAGCATAAAACTCCATTGACCGCTGCCAATAGGGCTGTGCTCGACACCCTTGCCAAACGTTATGAAATCATAATGGCCGGTGGCGGCAACTGCGCGAGGATCTACAAGCAGATGGGTGAATATCCCATAACCATACTCGGCAACTATGGAATGGAGGAGAGCCGCATTGTCGATGGCAAGTTCAAGATGGTGAGGGAAGAGAAGGCTCCCATCGACAGGAAGTTCTTTCAGAAGAGCTGCGACTATCTCAGAAAGAAATATGGCTACACGGACTACAAGGGGGAATCTCTTGAGTTTCACGAGTCTGGCATGGTGACTTTCGGCCTTCTCGGCACCAAGGCGGACAAGGCGGACAAATTGTCATTCGATCCGGATAAAATCCGCAGGCGCGCGATGTTCCCGGAGGTCAGCGAGATATTCAAGGATTATTCCGTGTTCATCGGTGGCACGACATCGTTCGACATCACTCCGAAGCGGTACAACAAATTCGATGCTGTGATGCTGTATGCGTCTGAGAAGGGTTACACGATCGATCAGATTCTTTTCGTTGGGGATGATTTTCTGGATGGCGGAAACGACAGCCAGATCCGCCTCGGCGGCATGGATTATATTCGTATTGACGATTATACCCGTCTGCCTGAAAAGTTGGAGTTCCTCTTCTAGAAACTCCATTTCCCTTAACCCCCAGTCACTGCGTGACAGCCCCGGTGGGGCACTGGGGACCGTATTCCCCAGACCCCTTGCGTCGCTACGCACTGCGTGCGCTTTTTCCTTAACCCCCAGTCACTACGTGACAGCCCCGGTGGGGCATTGGGGACCGTATTCCCCAAACCCCTTGCGTCGCTACGCTCCGAAAGGCTGCCTTAAACCGATAAAATCAAAAAAAGTTATTGAGTTTAAGAATTGATTTCATAACTTGCGCCATCAAAATTTTACAAGGATGATTTTGGAAGCTCATACATACCGACAGCATCAGTTCCAGCAGGGATTTCAGAGCCAGAATGTTCAGGTCCTGAACGCTTTCGTGTGTGCCGGTCTTCCAGCCTGACGGCATATTCATAACGGAAAAGGATATTATGATTTAAATATTGAAGGCTGGTCCCTCGTGGATCAGCCTTCTTCCTTTTTTGCGGACAGTTTTGATTAACAACATATAGTTTTAGGAAATACACACCTTTAACAAATAGACAAATTATGAGCATTGACAGATTTGATCTGGTGAAGGAATCCTTCGAGAA
>CAKVBK010000143.1 GCA_934725285.1 uncultured Bacteroidales bacterium
GACGAGCAATTGGCAATCAATGAGAGGACTTTGGAGAATTGGGACAAGACTGTCTCCGCTATGAAATCGCTGATGAAAGCAGGGTATTTCAACAAGACGGCTGTCCTTCAGGCCGAGGCCAACAAGATGGCTCTTGAGCAGGCGGTTCTGTCTGTAAAGCAAAGCATAAGCGAAACGGAAAAGTCAATGTGTTCTTTGTTGGTGAAGACTCCCGGTTCCATTGAACGTGGCACCCTTGATGGCCAGTCATTCCCTCAGGAACTGTCTGTGGGCCTGCCTGTAAGCCTTCTTGCCAACCGTCCGGATGTGCGTCAGGCCGAGGCACAACTCGCTCAAGCGTTTTACGCCGTCGGTTCCGCCCGTTCTGCTTTCTACCCATCGCTGAACCTTTCCGGTGCCGTAGGATGGACAAATAACAGTGGAGGAATGGTTGTCAACCCCGGAGACCTTTTGTTGAATATGGCAGGATCCCTTGTCCAGCCTTTGTTCAACAAGGGAGCCAATGTGGCCAATCTGAAAATCGCCAAGGCCGGGCAGGAGGCCGCGTTGTTGTCTTTCCGGCAGAAACTCTTGGATGCCGGTGCCGAAGTGAACAATTCGCTCACATCCTGGCAGACCGCCCGCAAGCGTCTGGAGATAGGGGAAAAGCGCATAGAGTCCCTGAAAGAGACCGTCCAGAAGACCGAATGCTTGATGAAGCACTCGTCTGTGAACTATCTCGAAGTCCTCACAGCCCAGCAATCCCTTCTGTCAGCCGAGGAGTCTCAGGTTCAGGACCGCTTCGAGGAAATCCACAGCATCATCGCTCTCTATCAAGCCCTCGGTGGCGGCTGGCGGTAGGTTTCCCATCTTCGCCCGTTGCTTTTTTACGAAAGAGTGCCCTTATAAATCGTAGCATTGGGGAGTGCGAGTAGTTACTCCCTTGGTTGCTTGTTGATCTTTAATTGCACCGAATGAATATACCCGTCGGCAAGGCTGTTGAAGTCACTGCCTTTCGGGATGTATAACTGGATACAAGAGCCAGACCGTTGATATGGCCGAGAGTACGGAATAGGAATATATAGTACAGAAAAACGAATTATTGTCGTTTTTCTGTACTAATTTTGACTATATTTGCAATGGTATACAGAATAGTTATATGGAGCAACTGCAGAAAATAGGCGCAGTGCCGTTTGACATCAATGTCCTTCAGTCTATCTATCCGGGATGCAAGCAGATTACGGACAAAGCAAGACGTCTTGAGGCGGAAGGGCGCATCGTCAGACTAAAGAAAGGTTTGTATGTGGCTGGTGCGAATGGCGGCGAATTGTCCCGTGAATTGGTGGCAAATCATTTATATGGTCCGTCTTATGTCTCGATGAGCTGGGCTCTCAGATGGTATGGATTGATTCCGGAACGCGTGAATCTCATACAATCCGTCACGACAAAGCATTCACGCGACTTTAGCAATGCTCTGGGGACTTTTCATTATCAGAACTGTGCGGCTGACTATTTCCGGATAGGGATAACAATCAAGGGGGAGACGGATTGTCGTTATCTCATAGCGTCTCCGGAAAAAGCCCTGTGCGACTATATCTGTTTCAATAAAGTGACATTGCGCTTTATGAAAGACGTTCGGATCTTTCTTGAGGACGATATCCGGTTCGACACCGAAGCGATTCGGGATCTTGACCTGCAAATTATTGAGCAATGCTCGGCGCTGGGACGTAAATCCGGATCGTTATCTGCACTTCTGAACTATCTAAAACTCAACAAAAATAGGAATATAAATGAGTGAGATTTTCGATTCCATGCTTTCCGCATATCCGATGCGTACATCAGATGACAAGCGGAACGCTGTCTATGAAGTGATGCAGCAGGTAATCCTTGCCGGTCTGTGTCGCGGTGGCTTTTTTAAGGAGGCTGCATTTTATGGCGGTACTTGCCTGAGAATATTCCATGGGCTGAAAAGATTTTCAGAGGATATGGATTTCTCTCTCCTGAAGAAAGATCCGGAATTCAGCCTTGAGAAATATTTCCCTGCCATAATAGAGGAATGCCGAAGTCTGGGGCGAGAGGTCAGCATAACGAAGAAGGACAAGAAGAACTTCGGGAAGGTCGAGTCTGCATTCCTGAAGGATAATACCGATGTGTACAACATATCCTTCCAGACAGAGCAATCCCTTAAAATCAAGATCGAGGTGGACACGCAGCCTCCGCTTGGCTTTCAGACGGAGCAGAGACTGCTGATGACCCCTTTCTCGTTTATGACCAGATGCTTCACCCTTCCTAATCTTTATGCCGGTAAGATGCACGCGCTTACTTTCAGGCAATGGAAGAATCGGGTCAAGGGACGCGACTGGTACGATTTTGAATGGTATGTCAGGAATCGGGTTCCGCTGAACTTCGGGCATCTTCAGACTCGGACCAAGGAGTTCAATGGCATTGACCTGTCTAAGGAATCATTCTTTGAGATGCTTAAGGATCGTATCTCCATAGCAGATATATCTGCGGTAAAACAGGATGTTCTTCCATATATTGTCGACAAAAGGGAATTGGAACTATGGTCAAATGACTATTTCCTCCAGTTGGCTGATATGATAAGGTTTGAGAATACTGGTGTTGATTCGGACATTTAATTGATTATAGATAAATAACTATAACATTATGACAGACAGCAAGAGAATCACACCGAGGTACATAACCTCGCTGAAAGACGGAGAAGTGTTCGTATTCGGAAGCAACAAGGAAGGGAGGCACGGTGGCGGAGCCGCCGATATTGCCTTCAAGGAGTTCGGCGCCGAGTGGGGCGTTGGCATCGGAATGACTGGCCGCTGCTATGCCATATCGACTATGGATGGCAGCATTGACATTATCCGCAGACACGTGGATGACTTCACGGCATACGCAAAGGCACACCCAGAACTGACATTTCTGGTGACACCGATAGGCTGCGGAATCGCCGGATGGAGGGCAAGCCAGATCGCCCCTCTTTTCGCTGGGGCATCAGCTCTGGACAACGTCACTCTTCCGCAAGAGTTTTGGAACGTACTTGGTTCATAATAAACGCAATTCGCCATTGAGGATTGAGGAAGCAATACTCTATGTCCTTGCCGAACGTAACTGAGGTCTGCGGACCGAGCAGATAACAGACATCATCAACCGAAGGAGGCTGTATGTCCGCAAGGACGGACAGCCAGTGACCTCCGCGCAAGTCTATGTCGTGGCGATGATCCCCCAGACACCTTCGTCAAGTCTGTGTAATCAATGACAGGTTTTACAGCCATCATATACGGATAAATGTCGGATAACCCGTGGAAATCTACTGAATTTTGACACATTTCCACGGACTATCCGACATTTTTGATTGGTCGTGCAGGACACAGATGTCGCTTTGGCAAGCTTTGCAGCCTGATGTGTTCGCATATTGTGAATGTTACGAAGTAAAAATGAATCGAAAATGAGAATATAATGCCTCACATTCAGAATTTATTGCTAAATTAGCATCGTTTTAGGCCAAGTGTCTGAAACGGACATATTTGATGAAAGTGTTTTCGCACTATCCTTAAAGAGAAATCTGACAGTTTCGTGAATAGAAGGATGACGACAGCACCGTTCATCTGTATTCGTTTGCGTG
>CAKVBK010000144.1 GCA_934725285.1 uncultured Bacteroidales bacterium
TCGTCGAGGAGAGCCGCTCGGAGACTTTCGGCGACAAAAAAGGGTGAGAATGTCGTCGAGGAGAGCCGCTCGGAGACCTTCGACGACAAAAAAGGGCGAGAATGCTGCCCGAGAGTGCGGCATTGATGTGACGGACGAGATGCATGGGAAGTAATCGATGCTATGCATAGGTAGTGACGGTCCAGCGCTCTCGGGGGCTTGCCTAAAAGTGGGAACGGAGGATAGCGTGTGTCTCTTCGAGGGCGTAGGCCTGATATATTCCTTTGGCCTCGGTGTAACGTTTGTTGATTGTCATGAATGGGCACCAGAGGTCGGCGAAGGATCCGGAAAAGCTGACCTTCTCGGTTATTCCGTCACGGGTGACGGCGTTGCATCGGTTGATGCCGGTCAGAGGGCTTCCGGCCAGATAGTAGGTGAGGGCGTGGATCTCTCCGTCTTTCTTGATCACGGATCTCTCACAGGTCTCCCACCACTCAAGATAGACGCCGAGCGTGGCGTCGCTGAGGCCGGATGTGCCGGAATAGGCAAGGTTGTTCTGGAACGGGAGCGGGGTGAGGAACATGCGGCTGTCGGACATGATCCGGTCGCGATGGTCGTAGAGGAAGAATGCTTCCTTGTAGAATAGTGCCATCCAAGGCTCTTCGCCTGTCTTGCCAGGAGTCTTCGCGGGCATATTCCTGACACTGAAGAATTCTCCTGTCGTGTCAAGTTCAAGGCCGTACTGCCTGATGTCATCAGATGCCTCCGCCTTCGGATAGCAGTCAAGAATATTCCCGTTCATCAGAAGGATCTTTCCTTCCGGGTGAAGGACTTCCGTCTCATTGCTTGCTGTGCTCATATATTCATTAGTTTTTGGTTCATTTCCGCTGGCCTTGACCGGCTTTACATGGATAATACTGAAGCAAATGAAAATCCGCAACCAAAATCTGAAAAAAATGGTTGCGTTTTCCGCGCCAGATGCGTACTAAGGATGTAATCCGATTCATGTCGCTGGCTGCTGCATGATAGGGAGCAATCAAGGTGTTATGAAAAACAAAGCCTGTTGACCCGGAATAAACTATTAATATGCAATACTTTAAGAAAATCATCCTGAATATTCCGCACAGTTCGGACAGACTCCTTCCCGAGAACGGCTGGACGGATCCGACGTCCATAGCTAAGGAGGTGCGCCGCTGGACCGACTGGCACACGGATTCCATGTTTCAGCCGGAGGCGGATCTGAGGGGCAAGGTCGTGCCTGTGGTGTTCGGCGTCTCCCGTTTCTGCGTGGACGTGGAAAGACTCCTTGACGACCCTTTGAACGCCGCCGGCCAAGGCATCCTCTATGAGAGGTTCGGCGATTGCAGCCGGGTGGTCTCCGGGCGGAACGCCTTGATGAATGAATATCACGGATTCATCTCACGCCTCTCATCGGAATTGATTCAGGACTCGCTCATCGTTGACTGCCACTCGTTCCCGTCTGACTTGGCTGACATTGACATCTGCATCGGCTATAATGACGATGCCAGCAAGCCGGAAAAGGAGATGATCGACAGCGTGACACGGCTGTTTGACAGCGCCGGCTTCAAGGTCGGACTGAACAATCCATATTCAAACTCGATAACTCCGAAGGCACCGATCGATTACAAATCATTGATGATTGAGGTCAACAAGCGCTGCTATATGAATGAGCGCACCCTTGCGCGGACAATCGGCCATGACATCATTTCCGGACTTGTCAACGACTTTTACCGTCTTGTGTCGGAACCGGCCTTATACTCGCGCGATTAATCTTTCCCGTTCATGCCATTATGTTTACGGAATATGGTCTTTTCCTGAATATAATTCATCCTTATTCGCGCATGGCGGTCCGTTTGGTCTCCACATAGGAAATGCCTATCTTTGCACTGCATTCCTTGGAGCAGTGAACCACTCTGCAAATCTAAGGTTTGCAATGTCATCAACACTGAAGGTATGAGAAAATACGTCTTGATTTTTTTTGTCTTGCTTGCTGGAGGCGCAAGTCCGCTTTATGCACAGCACAGGGCTGACCGCCAGAACCTTGAGAACGAAGATTCGTTCTCGATGATCATTCTGGGAGATCCGCAAGGTTACACAAAGTACGACATCAACCAGCCGATTTTTGAGCTTTGCACTGCTTGGATCGCTGACAATGTTGATCATCTGAACATAAAGGCCGTGCTCTGTACGGGAGACATGGTCGAGCAGAACGAGAACATCACGATGAACCGCAATATGCTCAACCAGACCAGCCGTGAGATGTGGGAGTCGGCTTCCCGCTCAATGGCCAGGCTTGACGGCAAGGTTCCGTACATAATCTCCGGAGGTAACCATGATTATGGCTACAAGAGGGCCGAAAACAGTAGGACTAATCTTCCTGAATATTTCCCTTTCGAGCGCAACCCTTGCTGGAGGGATTGCCTCGTGGCTGATTTCCCGAACCGCAACGGGGACATCTCGATGGAGAACGCAGCTTTTGAGTTCCACGACAGAAACTGGGGAGACATCCTTGTCATCACCACAGAGTTCGCTCCTCGGCCAGAGGTGCTTGTCTGGGCCAGAGAACTTGCATGCTGTGATAAGTACAAGGAACATAAGGTGATAGCGATGACTCACAGCTATCTCAAGCAGCGAACAGCCGAGTACACCGGCAATTCTAAGTACAAGATCACCCCTCAGACCTCCGGCAAGGATTTCTGGGACAAGTTCGTGTCCTTATGCCCGAATGTGGTGCTGGTTGTCTGCGGGCACACAGGCCGGCCCGGGGATTTTGAGGACGCGGTGGCCTACAGGGTGGACAAGAACGTCGCTGGCCGTAATGTGCATCAGATGATGTTCAACGTCCAGATCTCGGGCGGCGGCTGGGAAGGCAACGGCGGGGACGGCTGGCTGAGAATCCTGGAGTTCATGCCGGACGGCAAGACCGTGAAGGTGAAGACATATTCCCCGCTCTTCGGCATCTCTCCAAGCACCAAACACTTGGCTCACCGCACAGGGGCCTGCGACCAGTTTGATATGAAGATTGATTTCTGATTGGTTTGTAATGGATAGATGCTTTCATGAGAACTAATAAGTAGTGGCAAGTTATTTATTTCACTTGCTAAAAGCGGTTTTAATAACTAAGTATCACAGTTGCTAAATGTTGATTCTAAAATGTTTTACGTCAGTGAGATAAAGCGCGTGGCGCCGGAGACGTTCTCCACACCGTTGCAGAAGAAGGTTTACGAGATGTTCTCGGAACTGGGAATCCCGTTCGAGAGGGTTGACACTGATCCGGGAATCACGATGGAGGACTGCCAGAACATCAATGCCGGACTCGGAGGCAGGATAGTCAAGAGCATATTCCTGTGCAACCGTCAGCAAACCAAGTTCTACCTCTATGTGACCCGTGATGACAAACCGTTCGTGACCAAGGATTTCGGCCATGCTCTCGGGATTCCGAGAGTGTCTTTCGCCTCTGCCGAGAAACTGCTTGAGATCGCCGGTACGGAACATGGGGCGGCGACCGTTCTGAGCGCCTGTCTGGATTCAGCCAAGGATGTCACCTTTGTGATTGACAAGGAGGTTCTGGAAGGCGAGTGGTACTGCTGCAC
>CAKVBK010000145.1 GCA_934725285.1 uncultured Bacteroidales bacterium
CCGGGTCTTTTCCAACGTTACCGATCAGCATTACTTTGTTCAGTGACATGATCTTAAGTCGTTTAGTTATGTTAAAAAGCGTCTTGGCATGGCAGCGTCGTGACTAACTTTTTTCATTTCGTAGCCTCGCGCTGAACCCTTGCCGCTACTGTCGGCCCAAAACATTGCAATTTAGTCAAAATATTCCGTATTCCAATAAAAAAGGAAGCTGTGGCAGGGTAACGCAGTTATATTCAGTAAAATGATTGTTCCTCATCCCCGTTGGCTCAAAGGGAATGAGGAACAGTCTATGTGCTGCCGTTCAATGATTTGCGCTCGATGTGCATTTTAGAAGTTCAGCGCCAGGCCGATTCCGGAGCGGGTCGGGCCGACGGTGACGGAGGAGCTATAGCCGAGATTGCGTCTGCCGTAGTTGCGGTTGTAGTCGTCCGCGATCTCGTTGAAAGTCTTGTCTGCTTTGATCCAGAGAGGGATGCCTGCTCCGAGACAGCCCGCTCCGGCGATGTAGCCGACAACGTAGCCGGTGGAGCTGCGTTCTGAATGATCCTTGAAAAACTCATCCTGGAAATTCGGGTCGTTGTTTTCCTTGCTTGAGAAAATGAGATCCACGGTAGTCATTGTCACGGCAAACGCACCCAACCCGGTGAGAATCATTCCCCACATATACTGGTCGATGCCTTCCTGTACTTTCCGCCGTACAAAGAGTAGCCGATGTAATCGGTCAGCTCCTCTCTCCTCAGCCTATGGTCGTGCATATAATAATGACCCCAACGGTAGTCAAGGCTTCCGTCATAGTAGCCATCATGGTAGCCGTCAACATACGGTCCTGCCGCAAGCCGCCTTCCGTCAGCGAACACCTGTCTCGTACCGTTCTCGAAATCAATACTTTCAATCCGTGAGGTCGAGAGCCTGTAGTCCGGCCCGTCAAGATTGCTGAAAAGCCTGTAGATTATGTCAGCTTCTCCGATCTCTATGACTTTGGCTTCGATGACACGACGGGAATCCACCAAATGAATCCTGTCCTGCGCGAAAACGCTGCCGCAGCAGACAATGGCCAGCATTGCGGCAAAGATATTCATGAGTCTCATAGCACTTGAATTTCGGCTACCCGCACGCAATTTACGTGCCTGTAATGGCTGTTGAAAGAAAAACCGATGGGATAGAGAAGAGCCTTGCGGCACAAAGTCGGTCACCTGACTATCTTCGGCACCCTTTATACCTTCCGACAGTGACTCCTGACTTTCTCAACCTTGCCAAGGCGGATGCGTCTGTACGCCCTCACCTTTCTTTTCGGGCGATTATGATTTGCAGATTGTCATGTGGTTTGCTAACTTCGCACCTGTCAAAAGTAATCGGAATTTTATTGTTTCTCAAACGAATTTATGAATATGGCGAAATATGGTCTCATAGGCGATCCGATCAAAGGGTCGGGCAGCCCGGCGCTTTTCGAGGCGGCCTACAAAGGCGTGAAAGACGGGGAATATTCATACGACCTGATCGAAGGCGCTGATTTTGAGGCGTCCTTCCAAAGGTTTGTTGATGAATATGCCGCCGTCAATGTCACCGCTCCATTCAAGGAACTGGCGTATTCAAAGGTTCTTGAGATGGCCCGCAAGGGCGATGGACTGGTTTCTGGACCGGCTGCACGCATAGGCGCGACCAACCTTTTGGTTAAGGGACCAGAAGGAATCGAGGCGCATAATTCGGACTTCACCGGCATCGTGACGGCCGTAGTCGAGGCATATTTCCCCGGCATTGTCGAGGAGTTCATCGGGAATTTCGGAGACAAGTTTTTCGTGAAGATGCACCAGTTTTTTCTGATGACGCTGAGCCGCACGTTCAACCGTCAGCCTCAGGCACTTGTGGTCGGTTGCGGAGGAGCGGGAAGAGCCGCAGCCGTGGCCGCCGCCGAACTTGGATTCGCCACCATCCTGATGAACCGCACCCCTGAGAAGGCTCAGGCGATCGCCGATTCCATGCAGGAATATGGCTTCCTCCCGGATCCGATCTCCGATTTCAAGGAGGCTGTCAAGGAGTGCGACCTTGTGATCTACACCCTGCCGATGGCCCTGCCGGAGATCGCTGAGTTTACCGCCGATGACTTCGCCTGTGAGGATTCCGGCCAGAGAAAGGTCATCCTTGAGGCGAACTACAAGACTCCGTCTTTCGATGATATGGCCCGGATGAAACTCGCCTCCGCCGACTGCACCTACATCTCCGGCCGCCGCTGGCTTCTCTATCAGGCTCTGACCGGCTACTCCATCATGACAGGTCTCCAGCCCGACCTCAAATCTATGTCCGAGGTCGTTTTCTAGAGCATTTTTTCTGTAGGCCAAATCACACTCACTCTTGTTATTCAAAATGCGTAAGCCCAGTCGGTTCTTCGTCTCCTATCAGTCAGTTTCCCTCACCATTTATAAGTGCCGTGAAGTATAACTGTCTTATTATTGGTCTATTAGAAATTACTGCCCGGTGCTTTGGAAGGGTAATATTCGGGAATTGATTGTTACAGTTTGCGTTATTATTTGTGCTCCAGATCGTTGAGGTGAATCTCCAGTGCCTTGGTGGAGATGACCAGCTCACGGATCGAGAGGCCGAGGGATGAGATCAGGAGCAGCAGGGCGATTCCGAAGATGATTATCGCTGTGATCCTCAGGCTGATGAAGCAGAAGAACATCGACACGACGCAGCAGAACAGGCTTGTGATTCCAAGAATCTGCATGCTCCGGGTCAGGTTCAGCCTTTTACGTAGGTTCGTGATTTGCGCTGCTGTCACCTCCGATCGGTCCTTGACATATTTGTCCTTGAGGTTCCGCACAAGCTGCGCGTAAGACAGAAACCGGTTTGTATAGGCAAGCATGATCAAAGACACAGCCGAGAAAAGCAACGTAGGAGTCACCAAAGAGAATTCTTCCATAACGCAATCATTTTAAGGTTATCCAGTCCGCACCGACCCCGTGCCGGTAGACCACTCAGCCCATTGCAAATTTCAACCCAAACATAGCTTGTCCATTGTTCCCGTGCGTGGATCATTTGTCTCCACGCACGAACGCCTTTGCCCGTTGTGTTCGTGCGTAAATCTAATGGTTCCACTCACGAGGTGCTGTAGCTCGTTGTTCTGCGCCCACGGTGCATTTCCACGCACCGATTGTCTTTTGCATATAGGGCGTGCGTCAAAATGGCATTTTCACTCACCGACCATCCCTCTACTAATTCATCGTGCATCAGATCTTTCTACGCACCGGTGCGTGTATTTGACTATTATGCGTACAGAGAAAATATGGCTGAATAAATGGCATTCGGGATTTACTGCAAATTTGCAGCAAATCCCGAATTGGACTTATCTAGAATATCGTTGTTAAGAAGAAATCGGAACAGCTCCATAACGGGAAATAGGAGGGCTCTGTCTTTACTGCCTCTGGCGGAGGGCTTCGAAGAGGAGTATGGCAGCGGAGACGGAGACGTTGAGGGAGTCGAGGTCACCGAGCATCGGGATGCGTATGTGGGCGTCGGCGGCCTTGCGCCAGATGTCGGTCAGGCCTGTGGATTCGGTGCCCATCACGATGGCGGTCGGCTTCTTCATGTC
>CAKVBK010000146.1 GCA_934725285.1 uncultured Bacteroidales bacterium
TCGCACCAGGCGATCTCCTGCTCTTTTGTGAATATGGTCGTGTCCACCTGGGCCAGATCATTCCGGGCTTCAAGGAATTCTCCGGCAGCTGTGTTCAGCATCGCTTCCTTGAGGCGGACATCATTCAGCTTGCTTTTGTCACCAAGCAGCATGGCTAACTCTTTCTGTTTCTCAAGGGTTTCCGCGGCCTTGCCGTAGTTGAAAGGCTGGTACTCATCGAACAGTTCCCCGTAGATCTTGTACTGTCTTTCGGGTGAGACTCCACGGGAGTGAAGAGTGTTTTCGATGGTCTTTATCCGAACTTCTTTCGCCGAAACATAGGTTTCAGCCTCTTCAATAGTCTTGTCCAGTTCTTCCAAAAGTTCCTTCTGTGTCTGTGTCCGGGCGGATACAGACACAGCCGTCACCCAAATGATGGCAGCAAGGGGGAATCCTATGAGGCGAAGAGTGGGCATATTCAGTTTTGCTTGAGGATGGAACCGGCAACAATGTTGGCAACGAGGGCGCGCAGGCGGCCCACACCACCTTTATCCTCCGGGTGAACCCTGTGGGTCAGCAGGATGACAGCGGTATTGCTTTCGGTGTCGATCACTATTGAGGTTCCTGTGTAGCCGGTGTGCATGATTGTGGTCTCCGGGTTGAAAAGGTCTCCTCGCAGTCCGCTGTGGGAGCTCTTCTTGTCCCAGCCGAGTGCCCGTCCTACGGAAGGATCGTTCTGTGGCGGTACTGTTTCCATCAGCCTGACTGTCATCGGACTAAGGATTCTGGTGGATTCAATGGCGCGACCATTTTTGTCTTTAAGTGAGCCGCCGTTCATGATCGCGGCGCAGATCACGGACAGGTCCTCAGCGTTGGAGAACACACCTGCGTTTCCTGAATTGCCGCCCATGATCGTACGCGCCATAGGGTCGTGAACCTGTGCGACCAACGGCTTCCCGTCAGATTGAACCTCAGTCGGAGCGCAGAGCCGTGCCAATTCGGCCGAATTGTCAACCGCAGGTGCGTAGATCAACGGAAAATAGCAGGTGTGCTTAAGTCCGAGGACATCGAAGACATGTTCTTGGGCATATTCGTAAAGCTTCTCTCCGGTCACTCTTTCCAAGATTCGCTGCAGTGTGACGAAATTCAGGCAGCTGTACATGAAATCGCTGCCGGGGCGGAAGTTTCTTTTGACTTCTGTTGCGATGTACTGCTCCATCTTCTCGGGATTGTTTCCGCCATATTCCTTGACAAACGTGTCTGCGTTGATGTAAGGGGTCAGACCGGAGGTATGAGACAGAAGATCCCGTATGGTGATGTCAACTTCTTCACCACTTTCCGGATCCGTCCATGGCTTGAAGCCGGGAATGTACCTGTCCACATTGTCCGTGAGGCGTACGTACCCGTTCTCTATCAACTGCATGAAGGCGAGAGTCGTACCCACACACTTGCTGACGGAGGCGAGGTCGAACATCGTTTCCGTTGTCATCGGTTCTACTGTCGGCATAACGGATTTGGCACCGTAGGCCTTCAGATAAACAATGTTGTCGCCTCTTACGACAGAGATCACGGCCCCGGGAATCTCCTTGGCCGTAATCGCGTCATTGATAACCCTGTCAACCTGTGCGAGTTTCACAGGATTCATCCCGTGACGCTCCGGAGAATCATGCCTCAAGGCTCCTTGGGCAAATACCGCAGCCGTCAGCGACATGGCCGCTGCGACAGTGATCAACTTCTTCATCTTGAATATATTCATGCCAGTCACGGTCGTTTGGCCTTAAAAAATCAACGTTGCCTTTATCGGGTAATGGTCAGAGACGTAAGCCCTATCCATGTACGGCTTTGTGATGGTCTCATACTCAGTGCAGCTGCTGAACCCCTTGAACCAGATATAGTCGATGATCTCATCATCCGAAGCCTTGCCCCATCCGTTGAATGTGCCGTGGTGGTCGGTCTTGACGGCGACCTCACGGGCGTTCTGCATGACCTTTTTGAGATCGTTGAATTCTTGACGGTCTATTCTCATATTGAAGTCTCCGGTAAGTATCATCGGATAGTTCTCCGGATTGATGCTCGCGATTCTGTCAACAATCAGTTGAAGCCCGTTTTTGCGGGCCTCCCAACCGACGTGGTCAAGATGTGTGTTCACATAGTAGAATAGCTTCCCGCTGGCCTTGTCCTTCAGCAAAGCCCATGTCGCGGAACGGAAACAAGCGGCATCCCACCCTTTTGACGGCTCCTCAGGAGTCTCCGAAAGCCAGAATGTCCCCCATTTGATCAGTTTGATGGTCTTCTTGTTGTAGAAGATTGCCATGTGCTCACCCTTATGTTTCCCGTCCTCGCGTCCGACTCCGACTCCCTTGTAGCCGGTGCAATACTCATTGAGGTAGTCGAACTGGAAATCAAGCGCTTCCTGGAGTCCGAATATGTCCGGCTTCTGATCCATAATCATCATGGCGGACGCCGGGTAGCGATATTGCCATGAATTGGTTCCGTCATCAGCCTTCCCCACGCGGATGTTATAAGAGATCACTTTGATGTCAGCAGGCTTGTCTTTCCTGGCTGCCGCGCTGAACGGCAACGCCAACAATGCTGCCATAATGGCGAAAATTGCTTTTTTCATAACCTTATCCGTTTAATATTTATTCAAGACAGTATGTGGACTACAAATTTAACAAATTGTGCTAATTTAGCCTTATCATTGTCTGAAAATAATTAAGGAGACGCTTGCCTGACATATTGCCTACCACGTTCTCACCTTTTATAAATTGTTATGGAGTTTAATTTTATGAATATCAGTTAAATAGCAACTTACCTTAGGTTTAGACAACCTAAAGACGTCCTCTTAATCCGTTGAATGTCACAGCTTAATGTTCCACACTTTCTTTGTTTATAAAACTTAATCAGCATCGGGAGCCGTGCCGAAAAGAGGTTTTTATTATGGAACTTAAAGTTGGTGATGTTGTAATGCTCAAATCTGGTGGGCCAGAGATGACTGTGCGGTCTTACACTTATCCTATGCAAGATGGAAAGGATGACAGCAAGGCAGAATGTGTATGGTTTGAAGAAGCAAGTCTTCACAAAGCTGTTTTCAAGGTTGATGAGTTACTAAAACTTGATCATGATGTCCGATAGTAAAGTCAATAGAAACAGGGATTATATCGCTGGCAGTAGCGTTTATAAAGAATGGAAGGAGAAGGTTGCCGAGTCGGCCAAAGATAATATGACTTATGGAGAGTCGCTTCCTTCGGAATCATTGGTAATACATAGGGCTTCAGTAATAATCTTTGATTATCATGTTACTGTGTATAATGGACGGTTATCTCCTGATAACCGTAATCCGAATGGCGACGACCTTGATTTGTTCACAAAAATCATTATTGCTATCCTTTATGAATATGGCCTTGTAGGTGAGTTCGATGACTTCGATAGGCATTACGAAAGAATCAAGCTTGATTTGAAGAAGAGAGTCGAAGAGTCCGACAAGTATGAAAAGAGAAACTAAAATCATTAGCGATGAAGAAATATTTTAACGTGAGTTCGATGAAATTTAATTGATTGAATATTAGGAAAATAGCGAAAGTTTTTGTAAATTTGGAATAAGA
>CAKVBK010000147.1 GCA_934725285.1 uncultured Bacteroidales bacterium
ACCGAAATTAAGTTCCGTGCTGATGCCGATCCAAAATGGACTTATAACTGGGGCGCTAACGGTAATGTCGGTGGCGATAATATCCCTGTCAGCGCCGGCAAGTACCGTATCTATCTAGACCTCAACAAGAAGTCAGTAGAACTCAGCACCTCGATGTACGGAAAGGATGAGCCAAGCGCCAGCGGCAGCGAGCCGGAGCCGGAGAAACCGGCAGTTTGGTCTCTCATCGGAACAATCGCCGGAGACAACTGGAAGGCGGATGTGGACATGACCAACATCGAAGGTGATGTATGGATCGCCCGCAGCGTGAGCCTGACAGCCAGTGACGAGTTCAAACTCCGTTTCGGCCACGACTGGACGGAGACCGCAGGAGGCACGGAGGCCAACTCAAAGAGCACGATCGATCCGGAGAATCCTTATGATGTATTCAAACCTGTGCTTGGAACAGCTTTCGCGTCAGGAGGAATGAACATTCAGGTCGGAGTCGAAGGCGTCTTCGATGTCACCTACGACAATGCCGCCAAGACCATTCTCGTGGAGAATCACAAGGCTCTCTTCTCGCTGATAGGCGACATCAACGGCTCCGGTTGGGGCAAGGATTTCGTTATGACACAAGACGGTGATGTCTGGACAAGCCCTGTCGTGACAATCGGTGGCGAGTTCAAGATCCGCTACGATTTCTCTTGGGATGACGCGAACACTTATGGTGTCGGTGACGGCACAACAGTCGAGATCGGCAAGGAGTTCACTCTAGTTCAGCCGGGTGGAAACATCAAGGTTCCTGAGGCCGGAGACTACAAGGTGGTCTTCAACGCGAAGACCCTCGCCGTGACCATCCAGAAGTAATATTCATGTTTTTCAGGCGCACCCGATGGAATAATATGCCCGGGTGCGTCTGATTTATTATATTCGTAAATTATGAAACGCTCATCATTCCTCTTTGGTCTATTAAGTTTGATAGTGTCCGCCGCGTTCCTTGTTGGATGCGACAAGAACGGCACTGCACCGGAACCTGATCCGGCCCCGGATCCGGTCATACCGGAACGTTCCGGAGAATCGGGAATATCCTATCAGCTGCTGGTCTATTCATTCGCTGACAGCGACGGTGATGGCTGCGGGGACTTCAGAGGAATCCAATCCAGACTTGACTATCTGAAGGAGATGGGAGTCCAGGCTCTCTGGCTTTCCCCGATCCACAAAGCTTCATCCTATCACGGGTATGACGTTCTGGACTATTCCAGTGTCAATCCCGACTACGGCACAGAAGCCGATTTCAAATCCCTTCTGGACGCGGCACACGCCAAAGGGATCAAGATTTATCTTGACTATGTGCTGAACCACACTTCCAAAGATCATCCGTGGTTCCTTGATGCGAAAAAAAGTGCGGACAGCCAGTACCGCGACTATTATATCTTCTCCGACAACCCTCAGGCTGACATCCGTGACGGCAAGATTCCGATGATCGCCACTGAGGGTGCGCGTGGCTACGATTCCGGCCAGTGGTTCTCCGCTGTCACCGGAGTTGACGGCAAACTCAAAGTGAAATTCACCCTTGCGTTGGACAATTCCGGGAAACCATCGACTCTCAGGATGGACAAGGTGGACGAAGTCACAAATTCCGGAAGTCAGAACTCAGGAATATGGCTGTACTACGGGGACGGTGCTATGGAGCAGTTCTACAAGGCCGGAGCCAAGGAATGCTCTCTGTCTCTGGAATTTGAGTCTTCATGGGGAGTCCTTGTCAGAACAAGCCAGACCCAATGGGACTCTTACAAGTACGGTGCTCCTTCGGGAAAGAATCAGCTTTCCTACGGCTCTCCGCTTGCGCTTTCTAACTCCAACGCCCAGGACATTCTTCTGCCTGGGATGACCACAACGATGTACCACTCACATTTCTGGACGGACTGGTTTGCTGATCTGAACTACGGTCCTGTGGAGACCTGCGAGCAGTCGGGCGCTTTCAAATCTGTCTGCGAGTCCGCTGACAAATGGATCAGGATGGGAGTGGACGGATTCCGTCTGGATGCCGTCAAGCACATCTACCACAATGCCAATTCGGACGAGAACCCGAC
This sequence comes from uncultured Bacteroidales bacterium, assembly GCA_934725285.1. GTDB lineage: Bacteria > Bacteroidota > Bacteroidia > Bacteroidales > UBA932 > Cryptobacteroides. Next base: position 2,073 of record CAKVBK010000147.1, read on the forward strand.
TTTCTTAAAGAAGTTCTACGACCACTGCAACGCAACCTTCAAATCCGCTGGAGGTCAAGGCGAGTTCTATATGGTCGGTGAGCAGTTCAGCGATGCGGACGAGGTGGCACCATATTACAAAGGCATTCCGGCCCTCTTCGAGTTCAGCTTCTGGTGGAGGCTGAAGGACTGCATCAACAGTGGCAGCGGAAGCTCGTTTGTGGGTACGATTCAGAGCTATCAGAAACTATACTCCGGCTACCGTTCCGACTACATCGAGGCCACAAAACTGTCCAATCACGATGAGGACAGGGCCGGCAGCGACCTTGGAAAGAACGCTGCGAAGATGAAACTCGCTGGAGCGGTGCTGCTTACAGCCGGTGGCCAGCCATACATCTATCAGGGCGAGGAGCTTGGCTACTGGGGAAGCAAATCAGGGGGCGATGAATATGTCCGTACCCCGATCCTGTGGAATGCCAACGGTTCTTCCCTTGCCGACGGCAAACTGAGCGGCAAGGTGGACAAAGCCATGCTGACATCTTCAATCTCTGTCGAGAGTCAGGCCAAGGACGAGAACTCCATCCTCAATGTCTATCGCAAGTTCGGAGTCCTGAGGGATGAATATAAAGCCTTGGCCAAAGGATCGTTCGATTACTGTTCGGCTGCCGCTTCCGTAAACTCCGTTTCGGCTTGGTACCGTTCTTACGAAGACCAGAAGGTTCTGGTCGTCCACAATTTCTCCGGAGGCAACGCCACCGTGAACCTCACGTCAGACAAACTGGACAACGCCATAGCCACCAACGGCACTGTCAAAGTGAATGGAACAAAGGTGACTCTGGGGGCATATTCATCGGTGGTGTTCTTGCAATAAATTATTTTACATTATATGAGACGTACTCTATCTATCTTGCTGACTGCTCTCGTGGCATTCTCTTGCGCTCCAAAGGCGGAGGTGGTCGTGGAGGAGCAGGACTGGACCCGGAACGCTGTGGTCTATGAGTTGAACACCCGTCAGGCGACCGCTGAGGGTACATTCGCGGCAGCCGAGAAGAAACTCCCTGAACTCAAGGAGTTGGGAGTGGATGTGGTCTGGCTGATGCCTGTCTATCCGATTGGTGAGAAAGGCCGCAAGGGAACCCTTGGCTCCTACTACGCCATCAAGGACTATTGCGACATCAACCCTGAGTTTGGTACCCTTCAGGATTTCGACCATTTTGTGCAGTCGGTGCACGACCTTGGACTCAAAGTCATCATCGACTGGGTGGCCAACCACACATCACCGGATCATCCGTGGGTCACTGAGAAACCTGCCGACTGGTACGTCCGCGACGCGAGCGGCAACACGATCGTTGAATATGACTGGACGGACATCGCTAAGCTCAACTACGAGTCCAAGGAGATGCGGGCTGAGATGGAGAAGAGCATGCGTTTCTGGCTGGACAGAGGAATCGACGGATTCCGCTGCGATGTTGCCTTTCAGGTGCCGCA
>CAKVBK010000148.1 GCA_934725285.1 uncultured Bacteroidales bacterium
CCGATCATCGGCTACAAGGCCAGCACGAAGGTCGCCAAGGAAGCCCTTGAGACCAACCGCTCTGTCTATGACATCGTCCTGGAGAAGAATCTACTCACCAAAGAAGAGCTCGACAAGGCCCTTGACCCTAAGAATATGATCAGGTAATATTTGATGAACATACAAAAAAAGGGGCCGGCTGAAAATGTCTCAGTCGGCTCTTATGATAAAAAGGTTCAGGGCAGAAAAATAAAATTTCAAATTTTGGTAACGTGCAAAATTTGAAATTTTATTTTTTCTGCCCACCGCCACACGAAGATTACAAAAAAAGCGCCGGCCCGTTCGGGCCGGCGCTTTAGCATATTCATTAATCAAAGATTATTTCTTTGAGCTTTTGGTTGCATTGCCATTCTTGGCGGCAAGGCGCTTCTGATCCCACATTGTGGCATCGTACATCACCGGAGTACCGATGAAAATGGAAGCATACGTACCGATGCAGATACCAAGGATAAGGGCAACCGCAAGACCTCTGATGGACTCACCTCCGAAGATCGCGATGGCAAGCATCGTGACGAGAGTGGAGACAGAGGTATTGATTGTACGGGTCAACGTGGCGTTGATGGCCAGATTGGTGTTGGTACGTACATCGACATTAGGATGCATGGTCCTGTACTCACGGATTCGGTCGAAGATAACCACGTTGTCGTTGATGGCGTAACCGATGATGGTCAGGATGGCCGCGATGAACGTCTGGTCAACATCAAGGTTGAACGGCAGGATTCCTGAGAACAGGGAGAAGAAGCCGATGACGATGATGGCCGTATGGGCAAGTGAAACCACGCCACCGAGACCCCATGTCCAACCTTTGAAACGGAAGGCGATGTAGGCGAAGATAACGAGCAGGGAGAGGATGACGGCAATGATGGCGTCTCTCTTCATGTCGTTGGCTATCGTAGGACCGACCTTGTCTGATGATATGATACCGTTAGGGTTGTCAAGGGTGGAGCGGAACTCGTCAAGGGTGATGTCCTTCTCAGCGAAGAACGGTTTCAACGCATCAAAGAGCATTGATTCAACCTCGGCGTCAACATCGGTCGACTCCTGATCGTTCTTGTACTGGGTCGTGATCTTCATCTGGCTCTCACCGCCGAACTGCTTGACCTCGACAGCGCCGTCAAACTCAGCGGACGCGGCGTCACGCACCTGCTCCGCTGTGACAGGCTGGTCGAAACGTACAACGTAGGTACGGCCACCGGTGAAGTCGACACCATAGGTGAAGCCCTTGGTGAAGATGGAGACAACGGAGATGACGATCAACGCGCCGGAAATGATATAAGACCACTTGCGGGCGGCGATGAAGTCAAAGTGGGTGTTCTTGAGGAAGTTCTTGGTGAGATTGTTCTCGAATGAAACACTCTTGCCCTTCTCGATACGGTCATCGAAGATAAGCCTTGTGATGAAGATAGAGGTGAGGACAGATGTGATGATACCGATGATCAATGTCGTGGCGAATCCCTGAACAGGACCTGAACCGAACACGAAGAGGACGATACCGGTAAGGAGGGTGGTCACCTGGCCGTCGATGATGGCGGAGTAGGCGTTCTTGTAACCATCGGCGACTGCCTTGCCAAGACCCTTGCCGGCGGCAAGCTCCTCTTTGATACGCTCATAGATGATCACGTTCGCGTCAACGGCCATACCCATAGTCAGGACGAGACCTGCGATACCAGGGAGTGTCAGGACGGCTCCGAACGAGACGAGGACTCCGAAGAGGAGAAGCACGTTGCAAAGGAGGGCGATGTCAGCCGCGACTCCGGCGCCCTGATAGAAGAAAATCATGTAGATGAGAACCAGGAGGAACGCGATGACGAATGAGATCATACCCGCGTTGATTGACTTGGCTCCGAGTGAAGGGCCCACAACCTGCTCCTGAATGATGGTGGCAGGGGCTGGAAGTTTACCTGACTTGAGGACATTCACAAGGTCGGTCGCCTCGTCCGGGGTGAAATGGCCGGTGATTGAGGAGCTTCCGCCCGTGATGGCATTCTGCACGTTAGGATAGGAATATACCATACCGTCGAGGACGATGGCGATCTGTCTTCCGACATTGTCGCTGGTCATGCGTGCCCATACATTGGCGCCCTCGGCGTTCATACTCATTGAGACAGAAGGCTCACCGTTTGAACCGTGGTCGTAAACGACACGAGCGTCAGTGATGACACCACCGTCAAGCTTAGCCTTGCCGTCCCTTGAGGTAGCCTTGATGGCCACGAGCTCGAACACGTTGTCACCCTGAACATATTCAGAAGGCTTTACAGACCACATAGGCTTGAACTCAGCCGGGAATATCTCGGCGATCTGAGGCATCTCGAAGTACCTGTTGATCTTGGCCGTGTCAATGGCGGTTGCGAATCCGATGCAGGCGTTGTTGGCACCGGAAGGATTCAGCACGGAGAAGAGAGGATTGGCTTTTCTGAAGGCATCACTCTCGGCTGCGTTGTTCTGATTCTGCTCGATCTCCGCGGTAAGCAGGGAATCGGTGCCTGCCGGAGCGTTCTGAGCCGCGGCCGGTTCAGCCACAGCTGTAGAGTCAGGCTCACCGGCAAGGATCTCAGCCAGTTTTGTGTTGGCCTCACTGAGGTAGCCAGCAAGCTCCTGGTAGGTGAAAGTCTCCCAGAACTCAAGCGAGGCGGTTCCCTGAAGGAGTTTTCTCACACGCTCCGGCTCTTTCACGCCAGGAAGCTCGACGAGGATACGTCCGCTGTTGCCAAGCTGCTGGATGGACGGCTGTGTCACACCGAAACGGTCGATACGGTTTCTCAACACGTTGAATGAGTTGTCTACCGCACTCTTGGCCTCGTCACGGATCACACTGATGACATCGGCGTCGGATGACTCCGGCTTGATCTTGTCCTTCATCTCGTAGGTTCCGAAGATCTGAGAGAGTCTCTGACCGTTGCCGACCTCTTTCCACGCGTCAGCGAAAAGAGTTATGTAGTCTTCTCTGGAATTGACACTGCGCTCTTTGGCGAGGGCGAGAGCCTTCAGGAACGCCGGATCGGTGTTGTCGCCGGAAATGGCTTTCACAAGATCCTGAAGCTGCACCTGCAGCATGACGTTCATACCACCCTTGAGGTCAAGGCCGAGGTTGATCTCCTTCGCCTTGCAATCCTTGTAGGTGTTCCAGAGGAAAACCTTCTTGGAAGAGATGGAATCGATGAATACCCTGTTCTGTTCCTTCCTGATTGAATCCAGATAGTAAGCCTGGTCATTTTCAGGAACCTGCGCGAAAGCCGCTGAGTTCCGGGCAGCGACGGCTGCCTTCTCGGCGAACTTCTCCGCTTTCTTTTCCTGGATGGATGTCACCGCTGTGAAGGAAAGCTGCCAAATGGAAGCGATCGCAAGCAGAATGGCGACAAGCCTTATCCAACCTTTACTTTGCATAATTTTAACTTTATTTTATTGTTTTAATTTTTGCGCATAAAAATAGGGGTACAAATT
>CAKVBK010000149.1 GCA_934725285.1 uncultured Bacteroidales bacterium
ACCGTCCCGCCAAACTTGACGACCAGTTGAAGGATCTGGCTCAAATGGCCAAGTCCCAGTCGGAGGTCATTCATGACATGATTCCTCTTCTGGTCAATCTCCGCAAGAACATACAAGCCATCTCGATGGCCTGCGAGCGTGTCACCGAGTTGGAACACGCCGCCGACGATGCGTATGAGGAATATATGGGCTACATATTCAGCAATGAGGAGGACACCCGCGAGCTGGTCAAGTACAAGAATCTGGCAGAAATGCTTGAGAATGCCACCGATGCCCATAAACGTATTTCCGACAATGTCCGTAAGTTGCTGCTCAATTATTTGGTTGACTGATATCTCTTAATCTTTATCTTTGATGAATATGAAAAAATATCTTCTGACAGTGATATTGCTGCCGGTTATGTTCTGTCTTGTGCCGCCGGATGCCGGCGCTGTGAAAGGATCGTTGAAAGTCGCTTCTGTGTTTACTGACCATCTGGTGCTTCAGCGTGACACCACAGTCATGGTGTGGGGCTGGGCGGATCCGGGTTCCAAAGTGACGGTCAAAGGCTCTTGGGGCAGAAAATCTGTCTCACACGCCGCTGCTGATACGGCCGGCCGGTGGGAATGTTATATAGAAACCCCTGAGGCCGGAGGCCCATATTCATTGTCGGTGGCGGCCGGCAAGGACGAAATCGTCTTAAAGGATGTGATGAGCGGTGAAGTCTGGCTGTGCACCGGGCAGTCGAATATGGAAATGTTTGTAAGCGGTTTCAGCGGCCAGCCTGTCGAAGGCGGTGCGGAAGCCGTTCTTGACGCTCCTGAATATTCAGAGATGATCCGGGTGTTCAACATCAAGGCGGCTAAGGAGCAAGAGCCTCAGGAGCGTGTGAACGCCGCATGGGAGCGGACTGACAGCAAGGTGACCTCCGGGATCTCGGCTGTGGCTTATTTTTTCGCAAAGCGCCTGACAAAGAGTTTGGGAGTTCCGGTGGGAATAATATGCAGTCCTTGGGGAGGCTGCCGTCTTGAGCCATGGATGAGCCGTGAGTGGCTTGACAAATCAGTCAGATCAGGTCTGTCCGAAGCTCAGTACAAAGCGATTCTTGACCGCAGGGAGGTAGACGGAAAATCCCCTCGCCAGCTTGCGACTATGTACAATTCCAGAATGTACCCTGTGAAGGGCTATGCCCTCAAGGGATTCCTTTGGTATCAAGGGTGCGCGAATCTGGCGGACAACACTTTCTACAACAGGCTGCAGGCCGGTATGGTGGAGTGCTGGAGGGATATGTGGAAAGACAGGGAAAACAGGATGCCTTTCTATTTTGTGACCATCGCTCCGTTCGCATACGGGAATGACTGTGACGATGTTGCAAGAGCTTTTTTCGTCGAGAATCAGTTGAGCTCTTTGGACATCATCCCCAATTCCGGCGCGGCGGTGACGGAATCGTTAGGGGACAAAGGCTGCATTCATCCTGCCAGAAAACAAGAGGTTGCTGACCAGCTTGCGCTTTTGGCCTTGGAGAGGACTTATAATGTCAAGACAGGACTTGGCAGTGGTTTCCCTTATCCTGAAAGAATTATATTCCCCTCTAATTCAACTTTGTCTCCATGCTTGGTCAGGCATTCCGGATTCGAGGTGGAGCTGCTCCGTGGCAAGGAAGCGAACGGTGAGATCAAGATCCGTTTTGCCAATACGAAGGCCGGAGTAGGACATCTGTCGGTTTTCGGGGCTGAAGTCAAAGGATTTGAGGTCGCCGGACCGGATAGGGTGTTCCATCCGGTCAAGGCTGTCTCTAATAGATATGATGTCATACTTGATTGTTCGCAAATAGCTGATCCTGTTGCGGTTCGTTATGCTTTTCATAACTGTTCGGATTCGGATTTGACAAGCACCTTCGGTGTTCCGGTGCCGTCTTTCAGGACTGACAATTGGTCAGAATAGGATTCTGGGGCTTAAAAATTGTAAATGTCTTTGATTATCATTAAATTTGTAGGATAATCAGAGACATTTTGATTTTATGGCTATAGCTAGTATTCTAAAAAAAGTGTTCGGCTCGAAAGCCGACAGGGATCTCAAGCAGATCAGACCTATCTTGAACAAGGTCCTGGAGGCTTACGGTCCTATAGACCGGCTCTCCAACGATGAACTGAGAGCGAGGACGGAAGAGTTGAAGGCAAGGCTGCGTGAGTGCGAGGCTCCTTTCGAGAAGAGGATCTCCGAGATCAAGGCCAAGCTGGACGAAGATATTCCTGTACATGAGAAAGAGAACCTTGCGACGGAGTCAGACAAGCTTGTCAAGGACGAGGACGCCGAGATCGAGAAGGTTCTGGAAGAGATTCTTCCTGAGGCTTTCGCGATCATGAAATCCACCGCCCGCAGGTTCAAGGAGAACGCCACCATCGAGGTGACAGCCAATGACTTCGACCGCGCGCTCAGCATAAACCATGACTTCGTCCACATCGAGGGCGACAAGGCCATATACCAGAACCATTGGGTCGCCGGCGGCAACGAGGTGACATGGGACATGGTCCACTATGATGTCCAGCTGATCGGTGGCATCGTGCTGCATCAGGGCAAGATCGCGGAGATGGCGACCGGTGAGGGAAAGACCCTTGTGGCGACCCTTCCTGTGTTCCTGAACGCGTTGGCCGGCAAGGGTGTGCACGTCGTGACGGTCAATGACTACCTCTCAAAGCGTGACTCCGAGTGGATGGGACCGCTCTACATGTTCCACGGCCTTTCCGTGGACTGCATCGACAAGCATGAGCCTAACAGCGACGCGCGCAAGAGAGCCTACAACTGCGACATAACTTTCGGTACCAACAACGAGTTCGGTTTCGACTATCTTCGTGACAATATGGCAGTGAATATGACAGACCTCGTCCAGAGGAAGCATCACTATGCCATTGTCGATGAGGTGGACTCGGTGCTCATTGATGACGCGCGTACCCCGTTGATCATATCCGGACCTGTGGCGAAGGCTCAGGATGACGAGCAGTATATGGAGTTCAGGCCTTATGTCGAGAGCCTCTACCAGAAGCAGCGTGCCCTTGTGACCCAGGTTCTGAACGATGCCAAGAAGGCCATCGCCGCCGGCAAGGAGGACGAGGGTGGAATGCTCCTTCTCCGTGCCTACAAAGGTCTTCCTAAGTACCAGCCGCTCATCAAGTTCCTCAGCGAGCAGGGCATGAAGCAGCTGATGCAGAAGGCGGAGAACTATTACATGCAGGACAATGAGCGCGAGATGCACATCGTCACCGATGAGTTGTATTTCGTGATCAGCGAGCAGCAGCATTCGGTTGACATGACCGACAAGGGGCACGACCTGCTTGCCAATGCGGTCTCCAATCCGGATTTCTTCGTGCTTCCTGACGTGGGAAGCCAGATCGCCGAGATACAGAAGAACACCGAACTTTCCGCCGAGGAGAAGCAGGAGAAGAAGGATGCCCTTATGGAGGACTACTCCCTGAAGAGCGAGCGTGTCCACACCG
>CAKVBK010000150.1 GCA_934725285.1 uncultured Bacteroidales bacterium
TCAATATTCGCAAAGCGTTATGAAAAACAGGCTTGAGTGGCTTAAAGCAGCATGATGTAGATCAGCACCGCCGGTGGAACAGGCCCAGAGATATTCATCAGCGGCTGCGAGTATTTTTCTTCTCCTTTGCGAATATATTGACCATCAGAATTATACATAGCCGCGGAATATCTGCTGTCTCCTTGACGGATGTATTTCCCGTCCCAATTGAAAAGTGCCTTTGAATATTTACTGCGTCCGCCACGCAGCTCCAATCCGTTCCAATTATATAGAATATCCCCGTAGCGGCTGTCTCCTTTGCGGATATATTCACCATCGAAATTAATCAGTACCTCTGAATATTTGCTGTCCCCTGCCCGCAGGCAACTTCCGTCCCAATTGTACAGTGGCATCGAGTAAACCTCCTTACCACGCCTGACGTAAGACTGTGCATTCATAGCGGCATTAGCTAGAATCATTATGAATATAATGGTAGCTATTCTTTTCATGTTCAATTAATTATCCTTGATGCTTATTTTTTCGTGCTGTTAATTCTGTATAGTCAAGGCATTATGTGAAACAGCAGCCTATTCCCGTATCCGTGAGTCGATGATGATCGTGACTGGCCCATCGTTTACAAGAGAGACCTGCATGTCAGCGCCGAATACACCTCTCCCTACTGGTTTGTCGATCGTATCAGAGACCTCCTCGCAGTATTTTTCGTACAAAGGAATCGCCAGGTCGTGACCTGCCGCACGTATGTACGATGGACGGTTTCCTTTCTTCGTAGAGGCCGTCAATGTGAATTGCGACACCGCCAGAATCTCGCCTCCAATGTCTGTGACACTTCTGTTCATCACTCCGTTCTCATCATTGAATATCCTCATGCCGACAGTCTTCCCCACAAGCCACCGCATGTCCTCTTCCGTGTCCCCACTCTCGACTCCGACAAGCACCAGAAGTCCCTTGCCGATCTTTGACACGGTCTGGCCCGCAATCTCAACGCTTGCCCGCAGCACTCTCTGAATCACTAATCTCATTATTAACAGATGTTTACTTTTTACTCCTTTTTGCTGGACGTACGTCATCAATGACATATTCCTTCATAAAGTTACGAAAAACTCTTTGAAGAGAGCAAGCATATTCAAGAATAAAGCTACATTTGCAATGAAATAATTTGCGCGATGGTAGTAAAACTCAAAGGGGTGGCTCCACAAATCGGGGAGCGTGTGTTTGTCGCTGAGACGGCGGCGGTCATCGGTGACGTGAAGATCGGTGATGACAGTTCTGTTTGGTACAGTTCTGTGATCAGAGGAGACGTCAATCACATTGAGATCGGTTCGAGAGTCAGCATCCAGGATGGAGCCGTGATCCACTGCTCTGCCGGCGGCGGCTTGGAAACCGTTATCGCGGACGATGTGGTTGTCGGCCATAACGCTACAATTCATTCGGCACGCATTGAAAGCCATAGCCTTATCGGCATGGGCTCTACCATCCTTGACCAGGCGCATGTCGGGTCGGGCTCCATCGTCGCCGCCGGCGCTCTCGTGCTCGGCAAAACCGAAATCGGCCCGAACGAACTATGGGGCGGTGTCCCGGCCAGATTCATCAAGAAAATAACTCCTGAAGCCGTAGAGAGGACAATTGACCACGGAGTCAATGAATATGTTGCCTGGGCGCACGCGTTCGCAGGCGAGGCAGAAACTATCATTCCGTAATCTGCCGCCTGAGTCAGGCTCACTCAGCAACTCTGGCATTGGGTTCTGTATATTGTTATATTCGTCACCCTATATTTTTCCCCCAAGAGCATGACTCTGATATGCCTGTCGGAGCCTCCGACCTATATTCTTCTTCAAAAGAGACTGTTCCTCCATTCATTGAGCCGAGGCTATCATTCCGTCCTCATGTTCCTACTGCGCCGGAAAAGCACATACTCAGCGAAATCGCCATAAACCAATCTGTGACAGTCCCTGAACTTGCCGCGTCAGCAGGTCTTAGCCAGCGCAGTTGCGAGCGTCTCGTGGCCAGCCTGAAGTCATCCGGAATCCTTGTCAGAGTAGGTTCCGCCCGAGGCGGGCACTGGCAAATAAGGCAATGACAGTATGGCACGACTTGTAAACAACAGCAATTACGCTGAATTTGTCTGCAAAAAGACACTTGATTCGTCTCATGTCTCGCGGATGAAACCATCTTGGTCATAGCCGCGGCGGTACCGGTGTATGAGGGAAATCAAGTACTCAAGGCGTGGATCCTCGGAATGAAGATTGCCGAAGCGGGCTATCTGTGCGTCATACCGTTCGCATGAACCCTGAGAGAGACGTGATTGAGCATCTGCGGGGATAAAGAATTCAGTTCGCTTTCCTTTGGTGTCGAATAATGGATTCCTGAACTCTGTCAAAAATATATTTATTCCGGCCAGATCCAAATCTCCGAAGTGAATGTATCTGTTGGTGATCCTCTTTAGCCAACGAACCAAGTCTCCGGACTGAGGATAGCGACTGACAAAAAGCAGAGGTGCCATCAAGTACTTGAACAGATAGGCCTGCTTTTCCACAAAACGGAAGTTCTCCATGTTCTCGACACCGATCACAAACACTTCAGGAGGGATCTTGAAGTTTTCCCAGTCCGAAATGAAGGTGAAAGTTCCTGGTGTAGGATTCTACGTAAGCATACGGTCTCCAAGAATGACTTGCAGCGTACTAATCACATTGACGGGAAAGCCTGGGCAAGAACGTATCGCAACAACTTTTGAGTCTCCAAATGCGGCGACCTGATCTGCTCTGGAACGCATTATCGACGGGTCGGTTAGGGGAAAGACATGGCCGATCGCTGAAGGGTCCATTGCTCGGTAGGACACCCAGCTTCCGTGCCGGATTGTTGTTATCAGATGCTCGGAGCTCAGTTGTTTCAACAGTTCACTGTCAAGTCGAGATCCGCAGACGGATTTCCCTTCCGAGAGCGCGAGCAGTATGTCATAATGCGTTTTTTTCATTTCTCTGAGGTACCTTGATCATCATTCGTTCTGGAAATTGCAGCTTCTCTCCTGGAAATCAATGGATAAACAATGGTCTTGGCGTTCCTGTCTTTGCTTAGGAGGCAGGTGTACTTGTAAACAGACACATTGTACGTGGTCGGTGAAGAGTTTATTAACAGAATGTTCCTACCGTTGGCGAAAACCAGGATGCCCTTTACACCTCTACTGTATTACCGAGCGAAGCGAGTTTGGAAAGGCCGGAGGTTTGGCGGTCGGAGCACAAGCGGAGAGCGTCAATCTTCCGGTTCCGCTCTGCCCATAGAGGCGAGTCTTTCGGCATCGCAGCGTAAGCGGAGATGACGAATGTCTTGCCGGGCGGTCGTGGTAGTTATCGGTAAATGAACTACTTTCCGAACAGCCAGCGGAGACGTTCTGCCGTA
>CAKVBK010000151.1 GCA_934725285.1 uncultured Bacteroidales bacterium
AAGCCTGCGCCCGATGAGCTGCGTCACCTGCGAACCGAAATCCAGAATGATGATTTTTTCTGTCATAGACGGACGGGAAATTTTGAACCTCAAAATTAATCCATTTTTCGCAAAGCGGCAAAAAAATCATTTCAGACCTTCAGGAAGCAGTTTTTCTTGTAGAGGAAATAGAGGAGTAGCCAGCATATCGCAAAATAGCCGAGGCTGAAGACGAGTTTTGACCAAGACTCCGGAAGCATGCCCATGACACCTCCGAAAAAGAAATCAGTTATGGAGTCAAAGTGCAGTATCCTCTGTCCCAAGTAGATAGTAATCGAATTCAAGCCTACTACCTGAAAGAAAAGGACTCCTTTGCGCCAGCCTTTGACATCGATGAGGTAATAGAATATCGCGAAAAGGCCTACCGACCAAGCCGCGGCGGCAAGTACGAATGTACTGGTCCACAAGCTCTTGATGACCGGAAACCAGACAGACCAGACAGCGGCGATGACTGCCATTACAGCGGCGGCGGCAAGCATCTTCACGGTCTTGCGGCCACCGGAATCCTTGGACTCCTTGACATAGCGGCCGGTGAATATTCCCAGCATAGCGGTGACCACGGCCGGAATCGTGCTCAACAACCCTTCCGGATCACCTACCCCCTTCTTGTAGATGTGGTTCGGCATCAGAATCCTGTCGATGTAATAGGCGATGTTGCCCTCCTTCGAGAAAGAATCCGCTCCGGCAGGAGCGTCAGGGGCGACGACAAACCTCAGCAAGAGGAAATAGCCCACAAGGATGCCGATGGCCACTCCCCACTGGGTCTTCTTTCCCGTGTACAGGTACAGGATGGCCGCCAGCGCCCATGCGATTCCGATCCTGGCAAGGACGCTCGGGAACCTTTGTGTGGCGAAGTGGAACTGGAATATTCCTTGATAGACAAGGCCAAGGAATATCAGGACACATGCTCTGCGCAGCACGTCAAGGCAGAGACGGGAGCGGGACATTCCCTTCGCCAGCTTCTTGGAAGAGGAAAACGGGAAAGTCATTCCCGAAATGAACAGGAACAAGGCGAAGATCGTGTCGTGATGATGGAAGCCCTCCCACCCGACGTGGGACATCTGGCCGGCGAGCCAGCAGCTTTCACCGCCCGGAAAAAGACCGCAGACATTGACAATGATGGCGCTCAGCCCCATGATGAACATCATGTCAAAGCCTCTCAGAGCGTCAAGGGAGAGGAGGCGGCCGGTGTTTTCTTTAGTAGTAGCCATATATTATCTGATTTTGTTTCCTCATTGCCAGCCGAACGAATCCAGCGGACAGGTAAATGACATTTGAGCATCGCCCTATAATTTTCTACGAAGATACAAAAAATCCATTTCGCCGAAAAATATCTGAGTTGAAACTTTGAGGTTTTTCGGGAATTACTTAAAATAAATTTTGAGGATTTCCGGAAAAACGGCAGAAAAGATTTTGAGGTGATCGGAATCTTTGGTATTTTTGTGAAAGGAATACACAGTGAATCACCTATATGGAACGGATATTCAAAAGAAAGATCTATGACACGCTTCGGTCTTGGAAAGAGCACGAGGATGGGCGTTCCGCCCTGTTGGTTCAAGGGGCGAGACGAATCGGAAAATCGACGATAGTTGAGGAATTTGCCAAGAATGAGTACGAAACTTACATCCTCATTGATTTCACCACTTGCTCCCGTGAAGTAATGAACCTGTTCAGTGACATCTCTGATCTTAACTACATATTTCTCAGGCTGCAGCTTATCTATGGGGTCAATCTTGTCGAGAGGAAATCCCTGATTATCTTTGACGAGGTGCAGTTTCAGCCTCTTGCCCGTCAGGCGATAAAATCCCTTGTCAAGGATCGGAGATACGACTACATAGAGACAGGGTCTCTCATATCCATCCGTAAGAATGTAAAAGGAATACTGATTCCCAGTGAGGAAAAACCGGTCAATATGTACCCGATGGACTACGAGGAATTCAGGTGGGCGCTCGGAGATACGGCGACAATCCCTCTGCTTCGGTCGGTTTGGGAGAGGCTACAGCCGTTAAGAGAGGCACACCGCAAACTTATGAGAGATTTCAGACTTTATATGCTTGTGGGAGGTATGCCTCAGGCGGTAAATGAATATCTTGACACCAACAACCTGGCAGCTGTGGATGAGGTGAAGAGGATGATTCTCGACTTGTACGACGCTGATTTTATGAAGATTGATCCATCAGGCAGGGCCTCGAAGATTTTCTCGGCTATACCCTCCCAACTCTACGGCAACCGATCCCGCTATCAGCTCTCAAGTGTTATCCCGAATGCGGATAACTCTGGTTATATCGAACTGATTTCCGAGATTGAGAAAACGATGACCGTCAACATAGCGCATCATTGCGATGATCCCAACATCGGTCTCGGTAGCACCGAGAACCTGATGCAGTATAAGATCTACGCCGGGGACACTGGACTGTTCACGACACTTGCCTTCAAGGATAAGTCATTTACGGAGAATGTGATTTACGAAAAGCTTCTGAGCGATTCGCTTCCGGCCAACCTTGGTTATTTGTACGAGAACATTGTCGCTCAGACGCTTGCGGCATCCGGTTACAGACTGTTTTACCACACTTGGCCTACGGACAGCGGAAAGCATTCTTATGAGATTGACTTCCTGCTGTCAAAGGGGTCCAAGATAGTTCCCATAGAGGTGAAGTCCTCTTCCTATAAGACTCACGTGTCACTGGACACATTCTGTGAGAAGTATTCTTCGAGATTGTCGAATGACAAGTACCTCATTTACACCAAGGACTATGCGAAAACCAGAGGCATCACATACCTTCCCGCATATCTTACGTTCCTGTTGTAGATTATTGCACTAAAATGAAAGATATTCTGTCATGACACCCCGGCATCATTCCACGACAATCTCATCCACGAATATGAAGGCGGGGTGACCGTGGCCCGTATGCCAGTCCGGAATCGGGCACAGGACAGGAGCCTTGACGCGGATGTAGCGGGCATCGGACTCCTGAAAAGAGATCGGAATCTTGCGAAGACCGTCAGGGTCGGAAGGTTTGTCGGTGACCATGTCCAGATGAGCCACGGCATCGAAATTCTCTCCGTCATCGGAGAGGCTGACCTCAATCGACGATGGGGCGAAAATGTAGTTCAGCTTGTCAACCAGAATGCAGAGGGTGACTGATGAATATGTTTGCGAGCCGAGATCAATCGTGACGTCCATCGGTTCCTCGTTCCAGGCGACGAAGCTGTCAGTGTTGAAGTTGGTGCCGCCACGGAGACCGTCCACAAGGGATGCGTCCGGCTGCCATTTGTAGTTCCAGGCCTTCTCCGTGCCAAGAGTCACCGATTTGTGATACGCCTTGTTGGCGAGGACGCTTCCGGAAT
>CAKVBK010000152.1 GCA_934725285.1 uncultured Bacteroidales bacterium
TTACCGGTGCCATCGTTGTGTCAGAGGAAAGAGGGTTCACACTTGAGAACACGACTCCAGACATGCTCGGTAAGGCTGAGAAGGTCACCATCACCAAGGACAACACCACGATTGTAGGTGGAGCCGGTGACAAGGAGGCTATCGCTGACAGAGTCGCTCAGATCCGCAAGCAGATAGAGAACACCACTTCTGACTACGACAAGGAAAAACTTCAGGAAAGACTTGGCAAACTGGCCGGTGGAGTCGCAGTGCTCTATGTCGGTGCCGGTTCCGAGATTGAGATGAAGGAGAAGAAGGATAGGGTTGAGGATGCTCTCAACGCCACCCGCGCCGCGGTGGAGGAAGGTTACCTTCCAGGCGGTGGTGTATCCTACATCCGCGCCGCCGAGGCTTTGAAGAAGCTCAAGGGTGAGAACGATGACGAGACCACAGGTATCCACATTGTTGCGCGTGCCATCGAGGAGCCTCTCCGTCAGATTGCTCAGAATGCTGGTGTTGACGGCAGCGTAATCATCCAGAAGATCCGCGAGAAGAAAGGAGACTTCGGCTACAACGCCAGAACAGATGAGTATGTGAATATGCTTGAGGCAGGTGTCATTGATCCTACCAAGGTTGCCCGTGTCGCCCTTGAGAACGCGGCTTCAGTCGCCGGAATGTTCCTTACAACTGAGTGCGGAATCGTTGACATTCCAGAGAAGGAGCCGGCCGCTCCTGCGATGCCTGCGGGCGGTATGATGTAATCGAGGCTTTACTTTCAGCTAAGTCATATATGAATGCGGGGACCATCCTTATGGTGGTTCCCGCATTTTTTTATCCATTCATATAAGGATTGTGACGTTTTTTGTCTATCTTTGACCTTTGATATAATTTTGCGCTAACGTTTTAGCACTGGATTTATAACCATTGAATAATTATTTATCAAAGAATATGAAAAAATTACTGATTTTAGGGAGCAGCAACACGGACATGACGGTGAAGACACCGACACTCCCGGCTCCGGGTGAGACTGTCCTTGGAGGAGTCTTCACTATGAGCGCCGGAGGAAAGGGCGCCAATCAGGCGGTTGCCGCAAAGAGAGTCGGAGGAGACGTCTCCTTTATATGCAAGGTGGGGAAAGACGTTTTTGGAGACAATTCGATCAATCATTACAAGGAGGAGGGGATTGATGTCAGCGGGATCATCCGTTCGGACAAGCCTTCCGGGGTGGCTTTGATCACTGTTGACAAGAATGCTGAGAACTGCATAGTGGTGGCCTCCGGCGCCAATCTGGATTTCACTGATGATGACATCGCCGCTTCCGAGGCCGCGCTAAAATCCTGCGATATCCTGCTGATGCAGTTGGAGATTCCTGTGCCCGCTGTCTTGAAGGCAGCGAAGATCGCCCACGATGCCGGAGCGTTCGTCGTGCTGAATCCGGCTCCATACGCCGAACTCCCTGAGGAGATATTCAAATACATCTCATTGTTCATTCCTAACGAGACCGAGCTTGCCTCTTTCTCCGGAATGCATGTCACAGACAAAGAGTCAGCCGCGGCGGCCGCCAAAGTGCTGTTCGGAAAGGGTGTCGGGAATATGATCGTGACCATGGGAAGCAAAGGTTCTCTTATCCTTGACGGTGGTGAGCCTCAGTTTGTTCAGGCCAGAAAGGTCGAGGCTGTTGACACCACCGGAGCGGGGGACACGTACTGTGGTTCCATCTGCGTCGCCTTGTCTGAAGGCAAATCCCTTAAGGAGGCCGCGGAGTTCGCGTCTGCCGTCTCCGCATTGTCTGTGACAAAGATGGGAGCCCAGACTGCCATCCCTACAAGGGCTGAGGCCGAGGCTTTCATGGCGAGGTAATCATGAATATTCAATCTTAAATAACACTAATAATTATGTTCATCGTAAACAGTTATGGTCTGGCAGTGTTCTTCTGCTTCATCATCATGCTTTGCTGGGGCTCATGGGGAAACACTCAGAAACTCGCCGCCAAAAGTTGGAGGTATGAGCTCTTCTACTGGGACTATGTGATCGGAATGGTCATATTCTCTTTGCTCCTCGCGCTTACTCTTGGTACATTCGGTCCTGAAGGCCGTCCTTTCTTCCAGGACATTGCCCAGGCTGACTCTTCCGCCATCCTCAGCATCATCATCGGTGGCGTGATATTCAATCTGTCGAATATCTGTCTCAGCGCTTCCACCTCTATCGCCGGAATGTCCGTGGCGTTCCCTGTAGGGTGCGGCCTCGCACTTGTGCTTGGCGTGATCAACAACCTTAGGGTAGAGATGTCGCAAGGTGCCCTCAAGAGCAATCTGACACTTCTTGCGATAGGTGTCGCTCTTGTTGTGGTCGCGGTTATCCTTAATGGTATCGCCTCCGGCAAGAAGGCCGGCAATGCCGAGATCAGCAAGGCGGACCAGCGCAAAGGCATCATCCTTGCCGTAGTCGCCGGTGTTGTAATGTCGTTCTTCTCCTCATTTGTGATGAAGGCCATGGACCTCAAGGATTTCGCGAATATGGAACCAGGCAAGGTGGGCCCTTACACTGCTATCGTTGTTTTCAGCCTTGCGGTTCTTGCCAGCCACTTCATCTTCGGACCTATATTCATGAAATGGCCATTCCAGGGTGCGCCTGTCAAGATGAGCGAATATTTTAAAGGCAATTCCAAGACTCATCTTGTCGGAATGCTCGGCGGATGCATCTGGTGCCTTGGTACCGCACTCAGTTACATCGCGGCCGGCAAGGCTGGCGCTTCTGTCTCCTATGCACTCGGACAGGGCGCACCAATGGTCGCCGCCATCTGGGGAGTTTTTGTGTGGAAAGAGTTCAAGGGATCCAACAAGACTGTTTACAGCCTTCTTGGGGCGATGTTCTGCTTCTTCCTTGTCGGTCTCGGAATGATAGTGGCTGCGGGAATGTAAGGCAAGTCAGGCTCGTCTTTGACGGATTTTGATAAAAAAAAATCGGCTTCAGGCTTATCCTGAGGCCGATTTTTTTTCTGATTTGTAAACTGCCGAAAAGCTGCGACTTACATCGGTTTATAGCTGATTTCAACACGGAATTGTTGAAAACTGCTATCGAAAAAATGTTGAAAAAAGTTTGGAGGGAAAGAAAAAAGTGCTACCTTTGCACCCGCTTTCAGGAATGGAACGCAAGTTCAACCTGAAAACAACAGACAAGTTCATTGAAAAGACTGAAGGAAGTACAACAAGTACCGAGAACGAAAATGAAGAGCGTTGATTTCTTGAAGAAGGAATGAAGTTGTCGGGGTCGAACTGAGAGATAAGAGTATTATACAAAGAAGAGTTTGATCCTGGCTCAGGATGAACGCTAGCGGCAGGCTTAACACATGCAAGTCGAGGGGC
>CAKVBK010000153.1 GCA_934725285.1 uncultured Bacteroidales bacterium
GATGTGGAACGCCGAGCCGTCATCGTTGATGATTAATTCAGATTCTGCTATTCTCATAATATGAATTTTAATGTTTAGTAATCATGAAAGATTACCGAATTGTTTTTTAGTGCTTACTTATGCCGCCAAATATAAGAATATTCAACGGAATTAACTATTTTTGTAAAATATGTGGCAAAGACTTCAAACTTTATACCTGTGCATTGCGACAGGTCTTGTAGTGGCGCTTTTCTTTAGCGTCAAAGCATTTACTTTGGGTCCCGGTGGGATTCATGCCGTGGAATTGACTTACATTAAGTACACTCCTTACCTTATACTGCTAATTCTGATTACTTTACTTCAGTTGTTAGCAGTCTTTACGTTTAATGCCCGCGTTTTTCAGATGCGCACGGCTGTTCTGTCCGCTATCTTGATGATAGCTCTTCAGGCTTGGATCGGAGTGGACTGTTTCACGGCTGACAAGGAGTGGATATTCAAGTTTACCGCTGTCTTCCCACTCATCGCCGCGATCCTGAATTTTATCGCCGCGAGGTACATTCTTCGGGATCAGTTGCTTGTCGAGAGCGTATCTCACCTCCGCTCCCGGAAGAAGAATCATAAGATCTAAGGTACCGGATCATACCCGCTGCCGCCCCAGGGGTTGCAGCGGAGGATTCTCCATACGGTCAGGAACAAGCCCTTTACCGGGCCCCACTTCTTGAACGCCTGAATGGCGTAGGTGGAGCACGAAGGCTCGAACCGGCATGTTTTGGGAATATATGGACCGATGCAGGTGCGGTAGAACCAGATCAACGCCAGAAACGGTGCGATGCACGCTTTTCTGATCCTTTGTCTCCAAAGAGGAATGTCCCCGCTAGGCTTCATGGCTGGCTATTTTTTGGAGAATCGAGGCGATCTGATCCCGCACAGCGGCATATTCCAAGACCTCCTTTGTATTATAGAGGAATAATATCGAATAACCTTTCGGAGGAAGAATGTCCTTTTGGGTCCTGTAGGCTTCTCGCAGCCGGCGTTTCAGCAGATTGCGTTTGACGGCTCTCTTGAACAGACGTTTCGGCACGGACACAATAATACTATTTGGTTGCAGCCAAATAGTATTATTTGTCCCCGAGTCACTTTGTGACTGCCCTTGAGGATACTGGGGACTGGATTCCCCAGGCCCCTTGAGCCGCTTCGCGCCGACATTGGATGTCTCATCATTTTTAAGGAAGCAGTATTTGAGACCGGACGTGAAACCCCACCGGCCCCTGGACATCAGAGCCGAAATCTTCGACTTCCCGTGAAGCCGCTCGGATTTCGGTAGAGTGAACATTGCCGGGAACTATTTCTGGGCGTTGAGGTAAAGCTCTATAGCGCGGGCCACAGAAGGAGCCTCCGGTGTAGGAGCCTGTATTTCGATCTTGAGACCGGCTTCCTCCATAGCCTTCACTATGGATTTTCCGTAGGCCACGAACTTGATGTCACCCTGCTGGAATTCCGGGAAGTTCTCGTAGAGGGACTTGATGTCGTAAGGATTGTAGAGGACGATCATGTCGTAGTCCTGAAGATTCATCTCCTTAAGGTCCTGAGGCACAGACTTGACTAGCACGGCAGTCTTGTAATCAAGTTTCTGGGCCTCCATAAGATCGGTGAGAGGCGAACTGTTGCTTGAGTCGGACTGGGTCACAAGGAACTTCTCACCCTTGTGCTTGGCCCCTATCTGCTCGATGATTGACTCGGGGGTTCCGTTGCCGAAGAATATCTTGCGTTTGCGGTAGACAATGTGCTTTTGAAGGTACATGGCCACAGCCTCCGTCGTGCAGAAATACTTCATCGTCTCGGGAACCTTGACCCGTAGTTCTTCACAAAGGCCATAAAACGCGTCAATAGTATGGCGGGACGAGAAAATTATTGCGGTGTAGTCCAGAATGTTTATTCTCTGCGCCCTGAATTCCCGTGAAGAGAGGGGCTCGATGAGAAAGAACTGCTTGAATGTGATGTCAACGCCGAAATTCTCTTTCAAAGCGACGTAGGGTGCGTCATTCAGAGGAGCGCGCTGTGAGATCAAAATCTTCTTTATTGCCATATTCTTGTTCTGTAATTCGGCCTCCGGAGGTGTCACAGCAGCTTGGCTGAAACCACCAGTGCGGCGGTCGGAAGTAATTCAAGGCCGCAAAGATACAAAAATGTTGTGAAAGGATTGCACACCGAGGCGAAAATCTGTCCTCTTCTGAATATGTAGACGATGTATGTGATGGCGATGATGTGCATCAGTATGACTCTGGCAAGTTCTTCATCTTCAACGAATATGCTGAGCATGCCACCGGTGGGGAACAGTATTGCGAAAAGTATTATCGCATAGTTGTAGAAAGACCTGTTGGCCGCGGAGAATGTCTTCGAGTGGTATGATGACATCTCAAGCTGCCAGTTCAGGAACATCCTGAGAGCCAAATATGCGAGCAATGTGCATGTCGTGGCGGTGAGTTGGAGAGCCGGTGTCAATCCATCCATATAGTCCGGACGGTAGAGGGAATGTGAATATACCACCATGCAAAGCGGTACGAACAGGATGATGGCCACAAGATTACGGCTGCCGCTCAGCTGGAGGCTGTCTTCGAGCTCAATGTTCCCTTTCCATCGTGAGACAGAGTCTGCCAGGGAAGGAATTATCTTGAAGAAGCTCCTGATGCTCAGCAGGAACAGAAATGTGAATATGACCGCAAGGCCACAGAAAACCGGATTGTCCGTCATTTCAATTGCCCCTTTTGGCGTTGTAGCCCATATTCCTGAGCAGTTCCGTGACTTTGTCGCGAAGGTCTCCCTGAACGGTGATCTCTCCGTCCTTGGCAGAGCCACCGACTCCACACTTGACCTTCAAGGTCTTGCCCAGAGCCGCCAGATCCTCCTGCGTGCCAACGAATCCGCTTACCAGTGTCACCTGCTTCCCGCCTCTGTTCCTCCTGTCGATGGTGACGGTGAGCCGCTGTCTGGACGGTTCCAGAGTCTCCTCCTCCTCGGCGGTCTCCTCCTTGGAGTAGTTGAAATTCGGGTCAGTCGAATAGACGACGCCGAGCCTTTGTTTCCAGTCGTTATCGGGTTTCATGATATTCGTTGTTATATTTTTGCAAAGATAGCGAATCCTTTTGTATCTTTGTCTGTTTGTAGGCTTTATTCGGCCGATTTAGGAACATAGTTAGTTTATGGACATTAAGAAATTCAAACTGTGGAACAAGGTGACCGCGCTGGCGGTTCTCGCCATCTCGGCTTTCACCTATCTCTCCACCATTGAGCCGACCGCCTCCTTCTGGGACTGCGG
>CAKVBK010000154.1 GCA_934725285.1 uncultured Bacteroidales bacterium
GACGTCAAGGACGGCAAGGTTTCCCTTTCCGATCAGGAGCGGCAGAAGGTTCTGGAGAACTACGGCCAGGACTTTCTTGACAAGCTTGAAAGCGTCAACCTCGATGAGGAGGGTGATGCCGTGACCCTTTTCGATGCCGCTGTGGCCGCAAAGACCGCCGAGGCGACCGCCGCTCTTAAGGAGCAGGTGAAGAAACTCCAGAAGGACGTTGTCTCGCTGGCTTCCGAGCCGGAGCCTAAGCCGGCGGCCACAGCGGCACCTGCGTCAAAGGAGGCCAAGGTCTTTGCCATCAACATGGCGGCAGCCCACAACAAGATCGTGAAGGAGGCCCTTGACTCTGTAAACCCTTACGCGTTCACCGCGCTGGAAGACGCTTCAATCAACATCACGGATCTCAACTCCGAGTTCTCGATGGTGATGCCTCCAAAAATGAAGCTCGAACTTCTGAACAAGAGAATCTACAACGGATTCGACGACGCCAAGTATATGACCCGCATCCAGTCCAACACGGACTACATCGCAAGCGCGGCCATCATGTCCGAGGTGTCTCAGCAGTTCACTCCGAAATGGACTCCTAAGGGAGCGGCCAAGTTCACCCCGATCAGGATTCCTTACCGCCGTCACAAGCTGAACGTGCTGATTCAGCCGGCCGATGTGCTCAAGAGCTGGCTGCTCTATCTCTACGAGCAGGGCAAGACGATGTCCGACATGCCTATCACACGCTACATCATCGAGAACCACATCCTGCCTAAGGTGTTGGATGACATCACCATCTCGATGATCGCCAAGGGCAAGTTCGTAGACGCCGGCGTTGTCGCTGACGGCGATGCCGGAAAGGCGGCCAAGAACTCTATGGACGGTTTCGAGACCATCCTTGTGGAGGGCAAGACCGATGAGAACTGCAAGATCAACTACTACAAGGCAGCGGCGGATCCGATGGCGATGTCCGATTCCGAGCTTCTTGCCTATGTTGACGGTTTCGTTGACAGCATCTCCGGCCTGTTCGCGCACATCGTGACCATCCACTGCTCGGAGCAGCTGCTGACCCGCTACAAGAGGGCCGACTTCGCCGTGAACGGCAAGTACACCGGATTCGAGAACGACGGGGGCATCCGCTTCACGAACTTCCACCTTGTTCCTCTGAAATCTATGTACAACTCCCCTATCCTCTTCGCGACTCCGAAAGAGAACTTTGTGGAGCTTGTGGACCTCTCAAAGGCGGAGAACTGCATCGTCAAGATCGAGGAGCAGAACTACGACGTGAAGGTCTTCGGTGAATATTCCCTCTCAGTAGGCTTCAAGATCGCCGAGGCTGTCTACGCCGCCGTTCCTGACGGCTACACTCCGGTGGACAGCATCGTTTCCGATGTTCCGGACACGAACAAGTGGGAGAACGGAAAGAAGGCGACATCATCTGGTGGTCAGGGTGGCAATGAGCCGAATCCTGACCAAGGAGGAGGATCAGGCGCATAACAAATAATAGCGAAAGAATATGGCTTACGTAAAATCATCTATTCCAAGACCTGGTGACGGCGCAGGTTGCGCCGCCAACAGGAAATCACAGATCATCCTCATCGACGTGGAGGATGTCGAGAGCGAACCGACCAGAGAGGTCGGCAACTGCGTTGTGACCGGCAACGTCACCCTGAAGACAGGAGCCAAGGCGATCTCGATCTACGCCACCGCATCCACCATTCAGATCACTGAGGAACTCTCCGGTGATCCGGATGCCGAGGGAATCAAGACCGGGATCGTGTTCGACCATCCTGGCAACTCGGTGGCCATCAAGAATTTCATCGAGGTGTTCAAGAACCGTGGCGTTATCGCCATTGTCCAGGAATGCGATGGAACGGATGCCGGCCGTCCTCAGATCATGGGACGTGTCTGCAACCCTCTCAGGCTTTCGCTTGAGACCAAGATGGACGGAGAGGCGACCAAGAGGACGCTGACCTGGAAGCAGGCGCTGCCTGACAAGTTCCTTGCCGGTGAATATTCCGGAGAGATGCCGGAAGTAGCAGAAGCCGCCACAACCGCGTCCGGAGGAGCTTAGCGGATGGCCAAGAACGACACTTCCAAAGTCCCTGACAAGGTTGCGGACAACTCCGCAAACAAGACCAATCTGGTTGTCTGTGCCTACGAAGGCACGGACGGCCAGTTGTCAAAAGTCTGGGAGAAGATGACGGGTGTCAAGCCAGTTGTCATCACGGTCGGACCGGACGCTGACATCCGTGACATCCTTGCCGGAATCATCGCCGACAACAATGTCGCCGATGACTTCATCATGACTCCTGCCAACTGTGTCCCTTGCGCCAAGATCTCGATGGAGGAACTGGCCACGCCACTTGTTTTCCTTGACGTACAGGGCAACAAGGTCTATGGCGAAAGGCTTCCTAAACCGTTCTCCAAGGAGAAGCTGGTGGAGATGCTGCCATCCGACGGCCAGACATCGGAAGAGTTCCTGAAGGACTACTTCAAGAAGAATCTTCACAGGCCGATCGAGGCGGGATTCCGCTTCGGCAACATCGTCACACCGGTCTATCGAGCGAACCCTTGCGAGCACCTTGTCATCGAGGCGTTCGTCCGCAAGAAATTCGTGTTCGCCACACCGCAAGGCTATGCGGCCATCACACATCTGATTGACCAATACCTGCTGAATGAGTAACGAGATTGACAGATGGATATGTTCGGGAGCCGAGGTCACTGAAGGACTTCGGCTCTTGAGCATATACGCGCCCAACAAGTGGCTCGACACGTTGGTACGGAAAGCCCCGAAGGAATATTCATACCTTCTGAAGAAAGCTTTGCTTCCGTTCGCCACCGAGGTGCCGTTTTCCCAGACATTGACCAAGGGCGGACGGTTCCGGGAAGACTGGCCGTTTCTGTCCGAACCGGATTGCCCGACCGAACTGAAAGCCCTTGCGGCTGACATGATCACATCGTGGCATAACTATGTCAACGCCCACGAAGACCTCTTCAAGTGCACCACTCCGGAAGAGTGCTTCGAGGCCGCTGAAAAAACGATAAGAAATTTTACGCAAAATTCAAGTTCTCGACTTGAATTTCAGTACTACAAAGACACGGCTCTTTCATTTAAGATTTCGTTGCCAGCCTAAAAATGTTGTTATTTTATAGCGGGTGTTTTCCTGTCCAGCA
>CAKVBK010000155.1 GCA_934725285.1 uncultured Bacteroidales bacterium
ATGGCGGGCGCCGGCTTTCTTAAAGTCTCTTTGAATGCCATATATGCCTTCCGGGGTCACGTGCCCAAGACCGGTCTCACATGCAGACAGGCAGACAATGGAGGTCCCGCTCAGATCCATCGCGGCGATGTCGGCGGCGGTAAGTCTCTGGCCACCGGACATCACAAGGCCAGAGGTGTTCATTGCGGTCAAATAAGCCTTTGACTTGTTTTCGTTTCCCTTGGACTCGTGATAGAATCCATGAGTGGCGATGTGGATTATGTCCGTGGAATTTCCGCCAAGCGAAAGGAACGCATCGACTGTGGCGTCAGAGCCGGAATATTCATTAATGACTGCTCTCTTTTTCATGGCTTTGGTGATGTCGCGCAGCTCCGAGGCCGTCGCTGTCAATGAGGAATATTCATTCTTCTCCCCGTAGTAAATCTTCCCGAACAGGCTTGCCGTGAGCCGCTTCCGATCAAGGGATTCACCTCTTTTGAAGTTAAGGACATCTCGTGCCGAGGCCAGCCTGACGACATTGTACTTGTCTCCAAAAAGGCTACCGTCCTGCATCATGACCGCTTCGATCGGAATCGTGTGGAAGTCGCCTGACGGCACAAAGAACACGTTTTCACCTTGACGTAATTTGCCTGCAAGATTGGCCAGGAGGTTTTTCACATCCTCATCGGAAAGTTCACCGCTCTTCTTGTTCTCAACTTTCTCGTAAAGTCGGACCAGTTCCGGATAACGGGAATCCTTCCTTACAATGTAGGCACAGTAAGTCGGAATGCCTTTTGCGATGAAATCCGTCATGTCAACAACAACATCGTTGTCAGAGAGAGCCGATTGGATGGCAGAGGCATTGGTGTTAAGGAAATCGCTGACATTGCCGTAAGCGGTGCAGCGACCGGCAAGTTCAGAGTCTGCGATCATAAGCTTCCTGTAAGTGTCCACAGCCTTGTCAGAATTGGCCAGTCCCTTTGTCTCCATCAAGGACAGCCGTTGTTGAAGGCTTATGACCTTATCGTACAATTCTCTATCATCGGGGGTCCCATAGCGGTTTATGATCTTGAATGTACTGATGTCAGAAGCGAGCAAAAGAGATTTCGAGAGAAGAAGGGCATCCCAAGACCGGGAGGTGATCTCATCACTCAAGTGACCGGTTTTAAGCACAAAAGGCGTCATCTGTAATGTGTGGTAAACAAAGACATCAAGACTCCCCTTTCTTGCGCTTGACGGCAAAAATCGCAACCGCTCGCGGATTCTTCTTGCCATTCGATCCTCAGCGTCAACGAGATACCTTACCCCTTGCTCCGGATCTCCGGCATAAGCATAGCTGTTGGCCAGATCCCGCAACGCAAGAGTGGTCCTGTCGTAGTCGTCACCGTACACTTTACGGCAGCCTTCAAAATAATCCCTATAGGCTTGCTTGCTTTCCTCTAATCTGTGCGCCTTGAACAAAGCCCTTGCTCTAAATGCGGCAAGATCGACTCTCTCTATTTCAAAGCCACTTCTTTTATTGGCCAAGGAAACAGAGTCCGCCATCTCATAGAACTTTAACGCCTGATCCCAATGGCCTAACTTTCCGTAAAGAATGCCGGCAAATTGTAACTGGCGTGTCCTTTTCCAAGGCTCCAGAAGGGGTTTTCCTCCATTAATAAGCAGTGAATCAGCGTAAACCAAACAATTTGCAGTGTCCTTCATAGCAGCGTAAACCTCAGCCACATAATAGTAGTTCATTCCGAAATCCTTGCTTTCATACGTACTCTTGCCTGACAGCCTTATGGCTTCCTTTCCATATTCAAGAGCCTCAGCATACATCTTTCCCGTTAGGCATGTCCTCTGAAGCAGACGCGCCAGTCTTTCTTTCTTTTCCAATTTATCTTCCGGTTTCATTTCAACTTCATCAAGATAGGCAAGAGCCTCACGGTACAGATCGATCGCCAGTGACAAATCTCCGGCCTTTACCGCCTTGTCCGCAAGAATCTCAACACATTGGTACTTGACATAATGGTCCGATGAGGCCCGCAACAAAGAGTCCACCGCGACGATCAACGGGTTAGTGAGCGCGTCAATATCGAAAAGATCGCCAATGGAACTTCGTCTTTTCAGAATGTTCACGCGAAGTCGATCCATTGATGGATCAAGCATTCTTTCCGCTTTGTCAAGGCCGTCCAAGGCCCCGTCAACATCGCCAATGACACTTCTGAGAACAGAAAGCGCATCCAGAGAAGAGATCGCCTCGACACGCGTCCCAGCACGCTCAAAGTAATCCGCTGCTGTACGCAAACTATTCTCCGCCTTTGACAATTCACCCTTGCCTAACTCTATCGTGTACTGTTTGTTCCAAGTACGGCCAATATTATAAGACAGCCTTGCACTCATCGATGAATCAGCGTAAGGCAACAGCCCGTCAAATATAACACGGGCTTTGATGTAGTCTCCGTCCTTTATGACTTTCAGCCCCTCGTTCAAATGCTTCATGACAGAAAGAGAATCCATGCGCATCTCCTGAGCCGATGCCCCCAACATGGCCGAGAGCATGATCACGATCGCAAAAATCGAACGTTTATTCATTGGTTTTCAGTGTTTTGTTTTCTAATTCATCGAGTCTTGACAAGACATCATTGATGATGATCCTTGAATATTCAATCTCCTCATCGGAAGAGGTCGGCACAGCCGGATGGAACATGTCCGCGGTGTCCACAGCTATCTCACGGCGGGTTTCCATGATCAGTTCGCGGGCCGCGGCTGTGTCACCGGCTTTGATCAGCGAGTCGATTCTATCAATGGCTGCATCGTATGAAACGCCCCCTCTGAGCACAGGCTCGTCCGGACGTCTGAAATCCCTGGTTCCTATGAACAGCATCAGAGCGACACAAGCTGCCGAAACCAAAATCCCGACCATAGCCCAACCACGGACCTTTTTCCTTGAATATTCATTCTCCCATCCATTCATTGCATCACGCTTTTTCGCGATATCCCGGACCGCATCGGATATGCCGTCAGTCAAGGCATCTTTGGGTGTGTTTTCCATCTCTTTCATATTCATTCGATTTATCGGTTTGCATATTCATGAATCTTGATCCCCGCTTCAGCGAATTTGTCGAGAATCCGCGCCCTGAGGACCGCCATGCACTTGGATTTCGCACTCTTGACTCCGTTATATGTCTT
>CAKVBK010000156.1 GCA_934725285.1 uncultured Bacteroidales bacterium
AAAGGGCATCGCTGTGACGGGACTTGTCTTGTACATCGTCTCCGGAACCGGAGCGTTCTTCCTTGAAGACATCTCGGTGATACTCATCCTGCGCGCGCTGCTGGGTGTGTCCGTCGGGATGATAATGCCGCTGTCAACCGGTCTGCTGTCCTACTATTTCCCTCCCGAGGAACAATCCAGACTGATGGGTCTCTGCGCCGCCATGAACCAGATAGGAGGCGTAATCGCGACATTGATCGCCGGGGTGCTGGCCAAAGTCGGATGGAACTATGCCTTCCTGGTATATTCAATGGGGCTATTTGTCCTGATTCTTGTCCTTCTGTTCCTGCCCGGCGAAAGGCTGCACAGCCCGAAAGGGTCCGGAGGCTTCTTCCGCAACCTCAAAAGATTCTACCCTTCCGTCCTCGGAATGCTGCTTCTTATGATCTGTTTTTTCATATTCCCTACCAATTTTTCGGCCATCTGCGTCAAGACTACGTCTTTGGATCCTATAGCGGTGACCATCATCATGGTAGCGCTCGATGTGGTGGCGGCGTTGGTCGGAGTGGTGTTTGGCTGGACAATGAAGCGGTTCAGGCTATCTGTCAAGTATTTCGCTCCCGCATTCTTTCTGTTGGGCTACCTTTGCTTCGCCATCTCGCAAAGCATTTCCTCCCTGCTTGCCGGCTGCCTGTTCATCGGAATCGCCAACGGCATCGGGGTCCCTTACCTGAACACGATCGCATCAATAAAAGCCGGCCAGGAGGCGGCCACGACAGTGATGCCGCTCCTCTCAGCAGCACTTTATGCCGGGCAGTTCCTCTCCCCTCTTGTGGCTACACCGCTGGCGACCAAATTCTTCCCTGACGATCTTTCAGGAATATATTGGATCGCCTGCGCGTTCAGCATCCTTTTCCTTCTGGAAGTCTTTTTTACCAGGCATTTCCAATCCCTGCCACCGGAGGAATGACATGTCTCAATACCATCGCCGGCAAGAAACGTGGAGAACGACATTTTATCGCAGCTCAGACAGATTATCTGAAACAATCGCACAAAAAAATCAAAAAAAACGGCCGTATAAATTAGTTTTCGAAAATTATTCACTATATTGGTGTTTTATTCGTATTACGAACTAAACAATATAATATATGCGTTTCAAAAAATGGCTTTCCGCCGTGGTGTTGCCCGTGATGGCAATAGCGGCACTTGTTTCATGCGAGAAAACAGATGAAATCGTTGTCACCGACATCACCTTGTCTCCGGAAAATGTGGAAATAGTTGAGGGTGAGACCTTGACCATCAAGGCCACGGTCTCTCCGGCCGGGGCTGTAGACATGACTTTGACTTGGAAATCGTCCGATCTTGAAGTGGCGTCCGTTGACGACAAAGGTGTCGTGACCGCCGTCAGAGTCGGCTCCGCCACTATAACCGCCTCCGCCGATGGCAAATCCGGGAATTGCGTTGTCACAGTTTTGGCTAAAGCAATCAAAGCCCAAGGTGTGAGGTTGAGCGATACGGAATTGAACCTCAACGTTGGTGACACAAAGGCCCTGACTGCCACTGTCGATCCAGACAACGCCACAAACAAGAATGTAAGTTGGAAGTCCGACAACGAGTCCGTCGCCACAGTTGATCAAGACGGAAATGTCACTGCCGTCGGCAGCGGTTCGGCAAAAATCACCGTAACGACCGAGGACGGAGGACTGACCGCGACATGCGTTGTCACCGTGACACAAAAAGAGGCCACTATCTATGCCGTCGGCCAGGAGGCGGTTCCTGGAAAGGGTTACTACTACGCGACAATCTGGAAGAACGGCAAGAGATTCCTGCTTTCAGACGGGAGCTACGACGCTTTCTGCAACGGGGTCTATGCTGACGGCGAGACTATCTACATCGTTGGCTGCGAGGCGACCGGAGATCTGGTGGATGACGGTTACTACGATCCTTACCACCAGAATGTCGGCGTGATCTGGAAATTCAAGGCCGGCGAGGAGGACAAGGCCGAAAAGACCGTCATCAGCGACGGGAAATATTCCACATCGCCTATCGCTGTGACAGTCGCCGATGGCAAGGTCTATGCCGCCGGATTCGACTCTCCGGGTTATGACAGGCGCGTCATCCTTTGGACGGACGGCAAGCCTCAGTACCTGACAGACGGTACAACGGACGCTCTGGCGTACTGCATCTGCTCGGACGGAAAGGATGTCTACGTCGGAGGTTATGTCCAACCGGCCGACAACAAGCAGGGCGGAGTGGCCACAATCTGGAAAAACGGTGTCGCACAGAGTCTTACAAGCGGAAAAACAGTGGCGAAAGTAAACGCTGTCTGCGTTGACGGCGGAAAGGTCTATGCAGCCGGAACCGAGAAAGAGTCCGGCGGAAGATGGAAAGGTGTCCTCTGGATCGACGGCGTGGCCCATGATTTCACGGACTACGTGGGAACAGAAGTCACCGGCCTCTATGTCAAGAACGGGGAATATGTCATCGAAGGGAACATGACCGAGACCAACTCTGCGAAGGACATCTGCCCTTACATCTGGACCTCAAAGGGAGCCCAAAAGGTGACCGCAGACATGACACTCTGCCAAGGCGTTGGTCTGGCGGTGGCCGGCAATGACATCTACGTGGCCGGGAACGAGAGCGCGGGCTATGACGCCGAGTACAACCCGATCAACATTGCCCACCTCTGGAAGAACGGTGTCGAGCAGGAACTCGAGGTCGAGTACAAAAACGACTTCTCACTCTGGGGCATCACCTGTGCCTACGTGGAAAAGAAGTAATCCTCATGAATATCCAAACCCAAGCTGGCCGTGGCTCCCCCACGGCCAGCTTGTTTCATATCCCGATGCAACGGCCCGTGTGCCAAACCCAGTCCCACACGCACGAACCCTCTTTCACATGTCAGCCGTGCGCAGAATCAAGCCATTCGCTCACGGGACACCAATCCACGTAGTGACCGTGAGCGGAAAGGTAGATCTTACGCACCGAACTCTGCTACAGCTTATTCATAAGGGCAGAGCGGTAGCTGTCGCCGATAGGGATGGTCTTGCCGCCGGTCATCAGAATGATGCCGGAACTGACTTCCTGGACTTTGGCGAGGTTGATGACGTAGGAGCGGTGGACACGCACGAAACGGGTGGCCGGAAGCTT
>CAKVBK010000157.1 GCA_934725285.1 uncultured Bacteroidales bacterium
ACGGTGATCTCCATCCTTTGCCACTGGCCGTTGGTGATGACCGGGAACTTGGCGTCAGTTGATCCGACTTCCCTGAAGGAATATTTATGGACGTGTCCGCTGAGCATCAGATCTACTCCGGCGTTGTTGAGGAGAGGCAGGAACTTCTGCGACATATTCAGATTGCCGTGCCAAGCGTCCTCGATCTGCGGAGGAATATGGCTGAACACGATCCGTCTTTCGGCGTTCTTCCAGTCATCGCTCTCGACAACTCTCTTCAGCCATTTGGCCTCTTGGTTGAGGTACGGCTCAGAGCAGAGTCTTCCCTGATTCTCGATGTCGCTGTCAACCTTGTCCTCGCCGCTGTCCATAACCAGAAAGAAGAACTTGCCGTACTTGAATGTGTAGTAAGGACCGTGTTCCGGAAAGTCGAAATATTCAGTCAATCTCAAGGCCTCCTTGCCTCTGTACTCGTGGTTGCCGCGAGCCATAAACAGCGGAGTCTCAGCGGCGAAGAGGTCGCTGGCCGGCTTGAGGTAATGCTTGATGATCTTGTCGCTGTAGGCCAGGTCCGAGGTCATATCTCCGTTGAACACAACGAAGTCAAAGCCTTTGTTATTCTCCTTGTCTGCGAACAGCCTGCGCAGAAGCGAGTCCTGCGCGTGGACATCGTTGACGACGGCTAACTTGACCTCGTTGTAGTCTTCCTTAAGAGTTGTCGCCTTGGGCAGATCAACCTTGTAGGCCGGAGCACCCGAGCCTTTTCCGTAAACCGGGGTGTAATTGTGGTAATAGTCCTGCACGGCGGTCATCATCACCCTGTATCGATAGCTTGTGCCAGGCTTCAGTCCGTCCACCGTCACTTTGTGGATCTTGCCGATAGGCTTCAGCCCGTGTCCTCTGAGATCATAGTACTTCGGTCTGTCGTTGTAGTAGAAATTCTCTTTGTTGTCAGGGGCGATCTCCACCCAGCCCACTGCGTCCACATCCGTCATCCACATCACCGTGAAGCTGTCGGTGGTCACATTCTGAAGATAAGGCCCGCACACGATCTTCGCGCTGACCGGTCCGTTCTGCGCTCCCGCCAAGAACGGTAGCACCGCCAGAACTGCGATCAAAAGGTACTTTTTAATATTCATAAATCTTATATTGTTTATTAGTCTTGTGAAATCTGTTTCTCGCCCGTGTACATCCGGCAGACACCGAGGGTGAAGGCTTTGTGGGTGACGGTTCGGAAGCCGGCCCCACGCATCGTGGCCATAAACTCTTTTTTGCCGGGAAAGGATGCGACGGATGCGGGGAGGTAGGCGTAGGCGGCCTTGTCTCCGGAGACCTTTCCGCCGATCTTCGGGAGAATGTGGAGAAAATAGAGGTCGTAGAACCAGCGGATGACCTTGTTCTCGGGGCGGGACAGTTCAAGGATCACGAGGCGGCCGCCTGGTTTGAGGACGCGGAGCATTTCCTTCAGGCCTTTCGGTCTGTCCTCGAAGTTCCTGATTCCGAATGCGATGGTGACTCTGTCGAAAGTGTTGTCTGGAAATCTAAGGTTCTCACCGTCGCCTTCCTCGATGCTGATCATCTCGTTCAGCCCAGCCTTGCCAACTTTCTCACGCATCACCTCCAGCATGCCTTCGGACAGATCCACACCCGTTACATGGCTTCTGGTCGCTGAGCTTGTCGAAGCGTTTGTCGAGGTACTGGTCACTTCGGCAGGCTCAGTGACCGAAGATTTGGGCTCGGTGACCGCACTGACGGGTCCCTGAGCTTGTCGAAGGGCCGTTTCCCCTGAGTCCGGTCGTTGAACTTGTCGAAACGACCGTGTCAGCGCCTTGGCGATGGCGATGGAGAAATCCCCCGTCCCGCAGGCCAGATCAAGCACCTGGACAGGCGCTGGGGCGTCCACGATCTGTTTCAGAGCCTTCCTCCTCCAGATCTTGTCAACATCCAGTGAAAGTATGTGATTCAGAGCGTCATAGTTTCCAGCGATGCTGTCGAACATATTCCTGACTTTTGTCTTTGTCGGCATATTCTTAGAAAATTAGGAATCCCGCTCCGGTGAGGATAGAGAGGAAAAAGGTTGAGATAACGAGCATCGGCAGCATCGGGTCCAGAGCCCGCCCGCTTCGGGTCCATACGCCTTGCAGATGCTTGATGTACAGCGGCAAGGTTATGATGAATATGAAGTGGCCCGGCGCGAAGTAATAGACCGCGCAGAAAGTGAGCAGCAGCGCCCAGCCCAGAACGA
Organism: uncultured Bacteroidales bacterium; assembly: GCA_934725285.1. Taxonomy (GTDB): domain Bacteria; phylum Bacteroidota; class Bacteroidia; order Bacteroidales; family UBA932; genus Cryptobacteroides. Next base: position 2,225 of record CAKVBK010000157.1, read on the forward strand.
TCAGGATGGTCTGGTATATTCTCGCGCCTTTCATCCCGAGTTTGATGGCCACGGTCACACGATTCACAGCATCCGTCTTCATGTCCCTTATGTTGTTGACATTCAGCACACCTACACTGAAGCAGCCGATGGCCGAGGCCGGAAGCAGCATGATCAGCGGCGGCAGTTCCCGAGCCGCGACATAGTACCCGCCAAGCACCGACACGAGTCCAAAGAATATGAAAACGAACACGTCGCCAAGTCCTCTGTACCCATAAGGGTTTCTCCCCAAAGTGTACTTCATCGCCCCGGCAATCGCCGCCGCGCCAAGCGCTTCCAGGCAGATTGATTCCGTCTTGAATATGTTTCCGAAAGAGACCCTGATCATCGCCAGGCCGGAGATGACGCAGATGCCGATGAATATTCCGATAAGTTTTTTGATGTCCTTCACGGACATCTCTCCGCTGCCAAGGGCGTACTGAGGGCCTTGACGTTCATTGGTGTCGGTTCCGTTCAAGGTGTCCCCAAGTTCGTTGGAAAGGTTCGAGAGAATCTGGAGGCAGACCGTTGTCATGAAGATCAGCGTGGCAGTCCACGGACTGACATCGTCTTTGCCGGCGGCAAGACACACTCCGAGGATCACGCCCGCCAAAGACAGGGGCAATGTCCTTAACCGCATGGATTTTATGCAGGCCTTAAAGCTCATTTCTGATAATTATTCGATTCTGTATAACAAAGATAGTCAATATTCTCGAAAATATTCATAACTTTACATTCCGTGTCGGAGTCGGCCCGCTTTCGCCGGTGCCGCGCTGAGACAGGAAAAGATGAACATTAATATTCATGAATATGAAACGTAATTCATTCATTCTGGCGGCTGTGGCTGCTGTTGCCGCTGTCGCGTG
>CAKVBK010000158.1 GCA_934725285.1 uncultured Bacteroidales bacterium
GCAAACTTTTTCGCAAAAATTTTTAACTTTTTTTGTTCATCTTAATTCTTGCCTGAAGCTCCCAAGTACGTATCCTGTCCTTATACAGGTTGTTAGCGTTTACTTTGTCGATGTCGAGCGAAGCGTCGGAATTATCGTCCCAACGACGGCAATTATAGACGACATCATAGATTCGTCCTATCTGGTACTCCCTGGAGACACGAAGACCGACCGCATAATCCTCACCGTACTTGGTTGTCGGGAAGTTTATCGTTCGGAGCATCGGCACATAGAATCCGCGCGGAGCGCCGAGTCCGTTGATGCGAAGGGCATTGTTGCGGCCGTTCTCGGGAGTCCACTCACGATGGTCGATGATTCCCGGAGGCAGAGTCTCCATCTGGAAGTTCGTCATTCTATAAGTTCCCACCACCATAGCGCAGTTCTGGGCATAGAAAGCGTCCACGAACTTCTGGACTGTGTTCTCATCGTAATAGACATCATCGGAATCCAGCTGGATCGCGAACTTCCCACACTTTGGATGATGGAGGGCGGCGTTCCAGTTTCCACCGATGGCATGATAGCTCTTGTCTTGAGCAATATAGACAAGTTTAGGATCGTCCAGGAACTTCTTGATGACCTCAACGGTGCCGTCAGTCGAGTTGTCATCGACAACAATCACGTTGTACTTGAAAGCAGTCTTCTGGCCCAATGCGGAAGCCAGCGCATCGCCTATCGTGCGCACCCTGTTCTTGCAAGGGATGACTACCGAGGCTTCATATTCAAAGGAATCATCGTTGAACTCGATATGTCTGAAATTCGGTTCAAGGTAGCCGCCTACATCCTTAAGATGCTGAGTGCATGCTTTTTCCATCTCAACCTGAACGGCACGGTTTTTAGGATCTACATAATCGAAGAGTTTTTCGCCGGACTTGCGGTTGTCCGTCTCAATCTCATAATAAAGATATTCATTGATGTGGACAAGGCTGCCACTTTGGGACACCTTGAGCCTAAGGTCATACAGGCCGGCATATTCATAGTCCACGTCCATTCTGGCCACAGCTTCCTTCAACGCGGAGGTTCTGTAGATCAGCACCGATCCGAAATCGAAATCATCGCGGAGCGCACCCTGCTGGCAGTCTATAACAGGAGCGAAGGTTCGGTTGCCATCTACCTCATTGAAATGGTCGGCATAGACCATCGCCGCGGAAGAATCCTCTGCTATGGACAGGAAACGCTCCAGCGCGAACTGACCGAAGCTAAGCTCTGTCGTCTTGGTGTAAATCAAGGTGAAAGGAGCGGTCGCCATCTGTGCGATCTGTCTGACATTGGCTGTGCTTTTAAATATGGCAGCGTCAAGAAACTCAACCTTGCCGACTTCAGATTCGGCGCGGAGGTTTGTAGCGGTCACTGCCACTTGGCCATCATTGACAAACGGGATAAAACAATCTATTCTTTTCATATAATTATAGGAATATTAATTCTAGCTACGCAAAAATAAGTAAAATATTCGGTAAAAATTGATACATTTGCCAAATAGTCACACAGGTTGCGCGGACAACCACAACTTGATCGCAAGACAAGTTCATAAGCGATGGTTGTCAGCCTGCAAAATATTACGGATATGACCATTATAAAAAGAAAAGCGATCTTGGCGGCGGCCATCTTGGCGACCGCCACCGCAATGACAGCCCAGGAAACACCCAAGTGGCTCAGGAAAAGCGCCATCTCCCCGGACGACAGCAAGGTGGCGTTCTGCTACAAAGGAGACATATTCACCGTTGACGTGAACGGTGGAAGGTCCCTTCAGATCACCGCCAATCAGGCTTACGACTCTGATCCGATTTGGACACCTGACGGAAAGAAAATCGTATTTTCGTCTTACAGAGCCGGTTCCAAAGACATATTCATCACATCCGCTGAAGGAGGTGCGCCGAAAAGGTTGACAGACTACCCCGGGAATGAGACTCCGCTCTGTGTCTTGGACGGAGGAAAGATTCTGTTTCAGGCCGGAATCCAACAGGACGCTGTCTACGGCGGATTCCCTGGCAGCCCGCAGGTCTGGCAGGTTGACGAGAATGCGGGAAGGCCCAAGCTGGTCACATCCTTGCCGCTTATGGCGATGAGTGTCAACAACTCCGGAGAGGTCATCTACGAGGACTACAAGGGCTATGAGGATCCGCTCCGCAAGCATCACAAATCCTCTGTCACAAGGGACATCTGGCTGTACAAGCCAGCCGGGACGCTGGGTGAAAGGTTCCGTGTCAGCGGTGACGGGACGTTCACAAAGCTGACCTCTTTTGCGGGCGAGGACAGGAATCCGGTCTTTGCAGCTGACGGAAAGACTTATTACTATATATCTGAGGCAGACGGAACGCTGAACGTTTACAAAGCGACAATCGACAATCCTGGGCAGACTACACAACTGACTCATTTCAAAGAGAATCCGGTGAGATTCCTTTCGGTTGCCGGGAACGGCACCCTCTGCTTCTCTTGGAACGGAGACCTCTACACCATGAAGGAAGGCGCTGAACCTCGGAAACTTGACATCACCGTCGCAAAGGACGAGACCGAGAATGATGTTGAATATCTCACCTTCTCGGCAGGGGCATCCTCGATGGCCGTCTCCCCTGACGGAAAGGAGATCGCGGTCGTGATCAGAGGCGACGTGTTCGTCACCTCGGCGGACTACAAGACGACAAAAAGAATCACCAACACTCCGGAGCAGGAGCGCAATGTCAGCTTCTCAAAGGACGGACGCGAGCTTTACTATTCATCTGAAAGGAACGGTCATTGGGGAATATACAAGACTTCCCTTACCGACAAGAAGGAGAAGATGTTCACCTACGCGACCAAGTTCAAGGAGGAGCTTGTGACATCGGAAAACGAGACTTGCTTCCAGCCGGTTGTCTCTCCGGACGGAAAGTGGGTGGCATTCCTGCGTGACAGAACCGAACTGGTCATCAAATCGACCAAAGATGGGAAAGAGAAGTCTCTGCTCAAGGGAGTCAACTACTCCTACGCTGACGGAGATCAGGAATTCGAGTGGAGTCCTGA
>CAKVBK010000159.1 GCA_934725285.1 uncultured Bacteroidales bacterium
ATCATCGCGGACGCTTCATTGGACGGCAGCGGCAGAGTCTTCATCGTGACTTGGCTCATAAAAGCCAAAGTGCCCTCAGAACCGACAAGCAGGTGCGCGATGATGTCAAATGGATCGCGGAACCTGACGAACGGGAATATGTTGAGTCCGGTGACGTTCTTTATTGAATACTTGTACCTTATGCGGTCGGTGAGCTCCTTGTCTGCGAGGATCTCGTCCCTCAACGCCTCTATCTTCCTGATAAAATCCGGATGTGATGCACGGAAAGCGTTTCTGGAGGCCTCGTCACCGGTGTCAAGCACAGTTCCGTCAACGAACACCATCCGGACGCTCTCCAGTTCCTTGTCACTGTTGGCGTGGGTTCCGCAGCTCATTCCGGAAGCGTTGTTCATCACGATTCCGCCTACCATACAGCTTCCGATGGAGGCCGGATCCGGACCGAATTTTCGTCCGAAAGGTTTCAGGATGGCATTCACTCTCGCTCCGATGATTCCCGGTTCAAGCGTGATTTGGGAAGCGTCTTCGGAGACCTTGTACCTCTCCCAATTCTTGCCGGCGACAATAAGCACGGAATCGCTGACTGACTGGCCCGAGAGGCTGGTCCCGGCCGCACGGAATGTAACCGGAACATCGAGATCAGACGCCGCCTCAAGGATCCTGGAGATCTCTTTCTCGCCGGACGAACGGATGACTATCCTCGGCACAAGCCTGTAGAAACCAGCGTCCGTGCCCCAGGCGAAACGCCTGAGTTCGTCTGTGTAGATTCCGCCTTTCGGCACGAAACGACGCACCAACTCAAGAAAACGAGAGTATTTTTCTTCCATATTCAAGTAAGATACACTACTATGTAATACATCATCATCCCGCTGGCGATCAGCTTGATGCCGGTTCCGAAAAGGAAGCCCGCAAAGGCTCCGAGCGCGGATTTGGCTGACTCCCAACCATTCTTTTCAGAGAAAGCCAACTCGGCCAGAAAGGCTCCGAGAAGGGTTCCGAGGATGATTCCGACCGGCGGGACGAACATCCCGACCAGCATGCCGGCCATCGCTCCCCTTCCGGCGGCCTTGGTGCCTCCTGTGATCTTGGTGAACCACGACGGGACGATGTAGTCGATAAGCGTCACGACCACCGTGATCACCAGCCAAGTCAGCAGGAACGTCAGCGACATCGGATCTCCGGCACCGTTCGTGCCGCTGCCCCAAAAATAAAGAATCATCAGCCCGACCCAGCTGACAGGAGGGCCAGGCAAAGCCGGAACAATGCTCCCGACAATGCCTATCACTCCTGCCAGCACGGCAAGGATGATGACTAAAACGCTCATTGAATATTCAAGAGTATATTTTCCTAAGCCATGGCGGCCTCGACATCGTCCGGCTGGATCGGGAGACGGTTCGGGCCTGTACGGCGCGCGCCGTCCTCGGTCACGAGAACATCGTCCTCCAGACGGATGCCTCCGAAATCGAGGTAGTCGTGCTCCAGCTTGTAGTAGTTCACGAAGCCCTTGTCGCGCTTTTCGCTCTTCCATTTCTCGATGAGGGCCGGGATGAAGTAGATTCCAGGCTCATCGGTGACAACGTTGCCCGGAACAAGCTTGCGGGCCATCCTGAGACTTCCGAGACCAAGTTGAGCGGAACGCTTCTGGTCCGGATCATAGCCTACGAGATCCTCACCGAGATCCTCCATGTCGTGAACGTCAAGGCCCATGTTGTGGCCAAGTCCGTGCGGCTGGAAGAGTCCGGCGATGCCTTCTTGGAGCATGTTGTCCAGATTGCCGCGCACGATGTCCAGCGAGCGAAGATCCTCAAGCATCAGCTTGGCGACGGCCAGATGCACGTCCCTGTAGGCGACACCAGGCTTTGTCAGTTTGAATGCCAGTTCGTTGCAGTCACAGACAATCTGGTAGATGTCCCTTTGCTTTTGGGTGAACTTGCCGCTGGTCGGCAGGGTTCGGGTGAAGTCAGAAGCGTAGTGCATGTTGTTCTCGGCTCCGGCGTCGATCACCATCAGTTTGCCAGGCTCGATGACCTTGTCGTGCAGATGGTTGTGCAGGGTCTCTCCATGCTGGGTAAGGATGGTCGGGAACGACACTCCCCAACCCTCGCTGAGTGTCACGCCCTCCATCTTGCCGACAATTTCCTGCTCGATGATGCCGACTTTCACGCTTTCGCGGGCGACTGTGTGCATCCTCTGGCCGAGAGCGCCGGCATCGTCAATCTGGTCAATCTCGCACTGTTCCTTCACGAGTCTCATTGAGATGACGGCCTGAACTAGCTCCTTGGACGCATGCTTGCCACCGTCCTCATCAACAGGGGCGACCCTTGCGACATCCTCATTGGAGATGCCGACAAGAGCGGCAAGCTTCATGGTGTTGTAGTAGCGGCTCGGTGGAAGGAAATGAATATTTCTGCCCGTGGCAAGAGCCTTTGTGACGGCGATATTCAACGAGCCATAAGAAGCCGAATTGCTTACTCCGACCTCAGCTGCCTTTGACGCGACGGATGGCTGTGGTCCCATCCAGATGATGTCTCCGATCTCCACATCGTCGGCGAAGATGGTCTCTTCTCCGCTGTCAAGGTCCAGAACAGCAGCGTAGCGTGGCTCATCAAGGCCGAAATAGTACAGCCAGGATGAGTCCTGACGGAATTTATAGGCGTTGTCCTTGTACTGGGCCGCGGCTTCGACGTTGCCCACGAACAGTGCTATTCCACGTTTCCCTTGCGGAGCGGTCTGCGCCATCTTCTCCAGCAAGGTCTTGCGCCTTGCGATGTAGATCTCCTTTGCGAACATATTCTTAGGTCTTTATATGATTTATATTTCCGCAAGCCTTGGAGCCACAGGTCCTCCCGTGACGGCCAAGGCCACAAACACAAATATACAAAAATGACAGGAAAGTTGTTCCACAAAATTAAAAGTGTGAGTGAAACTTAGATTTTCACTCACACTTTCTTGTTCTGTCGCTTCGATGGTTGGTGATCCGGTCGCTTCGACAAGCTCAGCGACCGAGCAACTCAGTGTACGGAATCA
>CAKVBK010000160.1 GCA_934725285.1 uncultured Bacteroidales bacterium
CGGTTTCCGTTTCGGGGACATCGCCTACATCACGGACATGAGTTTCATCCCCGAAAGCGAATTCGAGAAGCTGCATGACCTCAAGCACGTGACCCTCAACACGGTAGGCTACAAGAAGCACCATTCGCACTTCAGCCTTGACGAGGCCCTTGAGATCGCCGACCGCATCGGTGCGGAGCACACATGGCTCACCCACCTGTCACACACATTTCCTCGTCACAACCAGTTCAGCAAAGACCTCGAAGCCCTTTGCCGCGACCGCGGCATCCGCTCAATAGTACGTCCCGCCTACGACGGCCTTGTCATAGAATAATCCCCTGCACCCTTGGGCGACATTTCGGGCCTTTTTTGATACTAAAAAGGGCCACGAAGCACCCTTCGGCGACACTTTTGGCCATTTTTGATACTCTAGAGAGTCGCGGAGCACTCTTCGGCAGCATTTTAGCCTTGTTTTGTCGCACAAGAGGGTCACGGAGACATAAGCACACCACGCAGGTAATCGAAGAGGTTCTTGGTAAGACCTTCCTGTGCGTAAAAACCACGATTCCACGCACAATCAATAAGCCGGATTTTAAAGTTTTTATTATTACGTTTATACGGTCCAGTGATAGTGATGACAGATGGCTGAATCAAGTGATCATGTTATAGACAGCGACTTGGCAATGTCATAGACAATTAGAGCAAACCATTGTATTCTCGTTATCTGTACATCGGAACATCTCCGTTGTCAATGAGCTGGCGAAGGATGTCGAGGTAGTCGGGGGAATAGGTTTTGGAGGGGTTGTCGAACTCGGAGACGATCTCTTCGAGGGAATATTCTCCATCTTTTCCATCAATATATTCAATCAATTTTTGCCGGGTCATCTGTTGGAGGGTGCGGGCAGGAACGGTTGCTGAGCCAGCCGAAGCAACCGGCCCTTCGACAGGCTCAGGGACCGGAGAAAGTTTTGGATCAGGGGCTGTAGAAGACTGTGGATCAGGGACTGAAGAGGTCGGTGAGCCCTGCCGAACCACAGACTCAGGGACCGGGGCAGAGGCTCGCCGGGCGCGGCAAATGTCGCAGGTGCCGCAGTCGGTGGTCTCGGTCTGGCCGAAATAGCGGAGAAGATAACGGGAACGACACTCGGTGGTCTCGCTGACATATTCAAGCATGGATTGGCTTCTCGCGTGAGCGCACCTTTTCAGCATCTCATAGCGCGACGGCATCATATTGACATTTCCCGGCCGCAGCCTGTCGTGGTGCAGGAACACAACATCAGAGTGATCCTCGGGCACATAATTGATGACATGCTCCAACGAAAGCCTGTAAAGAGCCTGTCTCAACTGAGGGACCGTCATTCCACATCGTCTGGCGACATATTCCTCGTCAATCGGCAGAACGAAAGAGAATATCCCCGTGTAGGCACGCATCAGGACCTCCAACACATCAGCCATCTCACGGTCTGGAAGATCAATGTCATACAAAGCCTTTCGGTCCACTGAAATCCGGACCTTCGTCTGAATGTCAATCTCTTCTGAATATGTCAGGTGCCCGGTCCGTTCAAGGTATTTCAGAGCGTAGAACACCGGAGCGCGCTGCAATCCGAACCGCTTGCAAAACTCCTCTATCCGGAATTTCAGTTGACGTCCCATTCCGGCGTCATACGGAATCTCGAAAAACGCATGAAGTTTCTGATAAATGTCCTCGATGTAATCCAGCGACGGGAACGACACTTCCTCAATCTGCTTCGCGCGGCGGACATCAACCCCGTTCCACAGCTGAACCGCGTACGAACGCTTCCCGTCACGCCCTGCGCGGCCAGCCTCTTGGAAATAGGCCTCGGGACTGTCTGGCAGGTCATAATGCACAACAAAACGGACATCCGGCTTGTCTATTCCCATTCCGAAAGCGTTCGTGCAGACCATCACCCTTATCGATCCACTCTTCCACGCAGCCTGTCGCTCGGCCCTTGTCTGACTTCCAAGCCCGGCGTGGTAGTATGATGCGGAAACACCTCTGGATTGCAGGAATGATGAGAGTTCTTCACATTTCCTTCTGTTCCGGGCATAGACTATCCCGGTTCCTGAAACTCCTGAGCAGATGCTAAGGATCTGACCGTTCTTATCCTCAACCTTACGGACGATATAACTAAGGTTCGGTCTCTCGAAACCGCTCTTCAGCAACAGCTTTTCCTTAAAGCCGAGACGTTCCATGATGTCCTGCGCCACGGTCGGGGTGGCTGTGGCGGTAAGAGCGATGACAGAGGCGCCGATCTTTTCCCTAATCTCTCCTATTTTCAGGTAATCCGGTCGGAAATCGTACCCCCATTGCGAGATGCAGTGAGCCTCATCGACCACTATGAAATTCACGTCCAACACATCAATGTAAGACTGGAACAATTGCGTTCCAAGCCGTTCCGGAGACAGATAAAGGAACTTGTAATCCCCGTATGCCGCGTTGTTCAAAGCCAGATCGACCTCGTGGCGGCTCATCCCGGCATGGATCGCAAGAGCCCGCACTCCCCTGTCGTTCAGATTCTGCACCTGATCCTTCATCAAGGCGATCAGCGGAGTCACAACCAAAGTGATCCCGTCCTTTATCAGACCAGGTATCTGAAAACAGATCGACTTGCCACCGCCCGTCGGCATGATGACCAGCACATCCTTTCCCTCCAAGGCGGCAGTGATGATCTCCTCCTGCATCGGACGGAAACCATCATAGCCCCAATATTCTTTCAACACATCTGACGGTGACATATTCATGACTTTTGCTAAACCGTTTTATCACAACCTTTTGCGTATTCCGTTGGCAAACTATTTGCAGTGAAGCACGCCGGCGAAAGCAAATGTACGAAATTAATCGTTCACTCATTTGAGTAATGTATAAAAATTCCTTAAATTTGCGGCGCTTTGAACAAGCACGGAATAATTTGCGGAGACAAAGATCGAGCAATTTATTTCGGTACGGCTTAAGAATAAGTTTAACTTTATAAAACACATTTTACTATGCCTAAGATGGATTTAAGCAAGTACGGAATCAA
>CAKVBK010000161.1 GCA_934725285.1 uncultured Bacteroidales bacterium
ATGCAGTTCTGGAGCTCACGAATATTCCCGCTCCAGTGGCATTCCTTCAGCGCAGCTTTCGCCTCCGATGCGATTCCCTCCACCTCGCGATGGTATTTCTCGTCGAACCTTTTTATGAATATCTCCGCGAGCGGCACGATGTCCTCCTGGCGTTCCCTCAGGGCCGGCAGATGGATGCTCATCGTGTTGATCCTGTAGAAGAGATCCTCCCGGAAAGTGCCTTCCTGCACCTTCTGACGCAGGTCCATGTTCGTGGCGCAGACAAGGCGGATGTCCACGTTGCGTGGTTTCGTGTCTCCGACACGGGTGATCGTCCGGTTCTGAAGAACCCTCAGAAGCTTTGCCTGAAGATGCAGAGGAATGTTACCGATCTCGTCCAGGAACAGGGTCCCGCCCTCAGCCAACTCGACCTTTCCGGCCTTGTCGGCGTAGGCGTCCGTGAACGCTCCCTTGACGTGGCCGAACAGCTCGCTCTCGAAAAGGGTCTCCGGGATCGCACCGGCGTCCACACTGACCATCGGACCGTCACGACGTTCGGAATGATTGTGTATCTCTCTGGCCAGAAGATCTTTACCGGTTCCGTTCTCACCAGTGATCAGCACCGTGGCGTCCGTGGGGCCTATCTTCTCGATCGTCTTCTTGATCTCGGCCATCGCCGCAGACGTGCCCCAGTACATCCCGGTCGGTCCGGTGGCATATTCATTTGACTGCTGATTGCCTTTCCGGTTCTCCGCCACCGCCCTTTCCAGCGTGGCAAGGAGTTTCTCGTTCTCCCACGGCTTGACGATGAAGTCGAACGCCCCTCTTTTCATCCCCTCGACCGCCAGCGAGATGTCGGCGTAGGCTGTGAACAGCACCACCTTCTGGTTCGGGTTGTTGTTGCGTAACTCGCTGAGCCAGAACAGACCCTCGTTTCCCGTGTTGATGTCCGTGTTGAAATTCATGTCCAACAGTATCACGTCCGGCTGGAACGTGTTCACCGTGCTGATCAGCTGCGCAGGTGAGGGCAGGATCTCCACCGCCTCGAACCGCATGGGCAACAGGATCTTCAATGCGGACCGGATCCCCGCATTGTCATCCACAACAAGCACTTTACCGACTTTCTTCATCTTGATCACGTTTTTCTTGGATTCCCGGAATCATCGGTGTCTGGACTATTCCGAGGCGGACTCGGTGACGGAAATGCTCTCTATTCCGGCGGATTTCAAGGCGGCCACAAGGGCATCGACCTGAGACTTGTCATCGAACGGGCCGACCGTGAACACCACAGCTCCGGCCTCCACGCTCTTGATCAGATCCTTGTCCGAGTGCTCGTGGATGGCGGAGATTGCCTGCTCGGGCAGCGACTGGCCGTCCTCCGGGTAGATCTTGACCATCATCAATGTCCTGACTTCCGACTCAAGTTCCCTGGCTTTGGACACGCTGATGACATGGCCGTTGTTGAACGCATCAATCTGAGCGTCGCGGAACCCTCTCTTTTTTACCTTGTTAAGGTTTGACAGGGCATCCTTGTAAGACTTGAACAGTCCTGCCGAATAAGCATGCTTGCCTGAGGCCGTGACCCTTTCAAAGACCGGACTCAGGCCGTTGAGATCAGCGACAGAGGCCTTTCTTGAAAGGGTGAATATCCTGATTTGGTAGACAAGTCCGTCAGGAAGAGTGTTGTTTTCCGCGAATCTGCCTTCCGGGAGAATCATGAACGAATAGTCGAACGTCGGCTTCGGTTTTTTGATGTCCAAATGAAGCTCCGTGCCATAACTGTTTTTGGTGAAGGTGTAGCCAGAGGCCGCGCCGACAATTTCTTTGTCTGCCTCGGCCTGCAACTTGCGTGTGTCGATCACGATTCCGTTCGCCAAAAAGTCCATTTCTATGCTCTGTAGTTCCTTGACAGCTTCATTCAAGGTTTTGTTCAGCGTCGGGAGCATCATTTCCTTTTCGGCGATCTCGGCGGTAAGTCTGGATTTCTCCGAGTCCGGCGCGGAGGCCAGCCCCGAGCGCAGTCTGTCCAGATTCTTCCCGAATCTTGCCACTGAATCGCGCAAGGCTCTGACCTCACGCATCTTGTCCATGTACTTTTGTGTGCTCTCGTCAGTCCCTCCGGAGACGTCGGAGCCATTGTCAATTCTGGAAGAGGTCCCTGCCGGGTTCAATGCCGCCAGCTCCCTGAGCTCATTGACCTCCGTGACAGCCTTGCGCACGGGCATCCCGTCATATTCAAGGACGTAGATGGTGACGCTGTCGCGTCCGCACTCGCGGTTTGACGCGAAGATGGAATATTTCCCGTCCTCCGTGTTGACGAAGAGGAAGTCATCGTATGGCGACGAGTACGGAAACCCCATATTCACAGGCATATCCCAGTCTCCGGTCTCATTGTTCCATTGCGAGACATACAGGTCGTATCCCCCCATTCCGTACAGTCCTTTCGAGGCGAAGTAAAGTGCCTGTCCGTCTGGGGACAGCATCGGGTAGATCTCGTCCGACGAGCTGGTCATCTGTTCGTTGATGAGCGCCGGAGCAGACCACAGTGAATCGACAAGGTGCGTTCTGTAGATGTTCCTGATGCCTTCTTCGTCCTTGGCGGAATAGTAAATGTCCTTGGCTCCGTCTGGCACATAGACGGCACGTGAGAGATTGTCGCCTCCCAGTGAGTCGAGCTGGTTAGGAGCCTTTCTCCAGCTGAAGTCTCGCAGCGGGTAGAACAGAAGAAAGTCATGGATCGGGAATGTCTGATTTGCGACCACGACAGGCTGACTGCAAAATTCCATCATATTCAAACCATTCCGTGCCAACAGCAATTGTCCTTCAGCTTTCGCGGAGGCGGTTGAATCAAGCGCTTCGATGGCTGCCTCGCAGTATTTCACCGCCTCAGGGAAGTCGTAAGCCATTCTGGAAGAATCCGCTTTCATCAGAAAGCGGGCGGGTGAGACCTGTGCCGAAGCGCCGGTCCCGAAAGCAATCTGCGTCAGCAGAGTGAATATGCCGATGAATATTTTGTCTCTCATTTCGAATAATCTCGGTG
>CAKVBK010000162.1 GCA_934725285.1 uncultured Bacteroidales bacterium
GCGAACCTAAGGTCCGTTATGGAATAATCCGCACCGGCGACATGCTTGAAGGCATTGATCTTTATCATCTTGACCGATGACAGATCGACACTGTAGGAATAATGTTGGTCAATGGAATAAGGGGTATTGCGCAAGCCTTTGAACCCGTTGTAGATCTCAGGATAAGGAAGCTTGGCTGGAAGCGGGATCACCACCTCCCGGGTCTCGTTCGGGAATATGAGAAGACGGTCAGTCATCGCACCTTTTTCCTGCTTATTGTTGTTGGCGTTATAGACCGTGTCCTGAATCTGGACCGCCATCACCAGAAACGAGTTCCTCTTGTTGGTAAGAGTGAACCGGAGAGAGGCATACTCAGAGACGTCCAGATCGGTGTAGAATCTGATGCCGGAGTTGGCGCCTTTGGTACTGATTTCGACCGTGTTTCCATTCACATTGGTGGTGGCCCCGGCAAGAGGCTTGAAATCAAGCCCGTTCTCACCGACCAGACGCAGATCGGACTGCGCAATCGCAAAGCCCTGGCTTAACACCAGGGCCGCTAAGATATTCAATAAGAATCTATTCATAATTCTTTTCATTCTCGTCCTGCCATTCGTTGATTCCGTCGCGGATTCTGTTGCGGAACTGTAAGTAGTCCGTGATGTAGGTTGTGGTCCCGTCACCGTTGGAGAAGCAGTAGTTCAGGGTCAATTTCCTGTCCTGCAAGAGTTTGGCATCGTTATAGACACTCGGCTGGTCAGCGATAGGCTTGATCTCCTTCGAGCCGTCAGCGGATGTGATGGTGATGTCATTGCCGTTGAACTTGAGCAGAAGATTGCCGGCGTTCAGGCCGATCTTATCGGTCATAACCGTGGACGCATCAACCGTTGTCAAGGAATATACCTTGGAGTCTGCCTGCGGGATCACAAGATCGTACACATCCTCCGAAACCACCCAGCTGGTCACATCGTCTTTCACAACAGTCTTTCCGCCGTGATACCAGTTTCCGAAGAATTTGTTCTCGCACTTAACGACGATGATCTCGAAACTCTTCTCGCACAGAACCGAGTCAACGTCGGCCTTGTTCATTTTGAATCCGAGGGCGTAGTAAGGCTTGAAGGCGTTAGCGTCCTCCTCGATGGCCGGTGTGGCCTTTATCGAGACAGCGGCGGTATGCCGGCCCTTCTTGATGACCATCCTGTCCAGACCGTCAACAGTGTAATATTCAGAAGGCAGCGGTGTCAGTTCGGTCAGGCCGCTCACCCCTTCCGTGACATATCTCTGGCTGAGGTCGCCGAACTGTCCTCTTCCGTTCAAGCCGTCGAGCGCCGTGAAGCTTGTCACGCCAAAGGTCGTAGTATACTGTGACAGGTCCTCGGAAAGCAGCTCGTTCCTGAGTTCCACCTCAACCTTCCTGTCCTCATTGTTCTTGGCGGTTCCGGCAAGCGCCACGGTGAAGTCGAATTTCCCTTCCTCACCGATGACAAAAGTCCTTAAGTCGTACTGGTAGGCGATGTAGGCCGCCGTGTAGTCGTAGTCCAAGGTGTAGTCCTTGTAGCATCCAGCCAGCAGGAGCGGCGCCAAAGCGGACAAAACCAATTTTCTCATATTCATTTTCATTTCTCTCAAATTTAGCAATTATCTCCAGGTTTCCCAACCCTCGTTCTGCACAAGGTTGGCGCACCTTCTGATGTCAGTGTAAGGAATAGGAGCCCACAATGAAGGGAACTTCAAGGTTTCCACAACGTTATCGAGCTGGTACTCGCCTTCCGCTGAGATTCTGGCTCCGTGGATGGCCACATTCACGTCATCCACGCTCTTCGCCCAACGCCTGAGGTTGTAGTAGCGATCACCCTCGAAGCAGGTCTCCACACGCCACTCATTCTTGACCAACTCCTCAAACTTACCGGCTCCGGCGGCGGCACATTCGTCAAGGAAAGGATCCTCCGTGGCACCAACACCGGCCACACCGTCATTTGAAGGACGACCACGAAGCCACTTGATAGCCTGCTTGGCGGAGTAGCCGAAAGTAGTCTCATCCACAGGACCGACCACCTTGTTGGCCGCCTCGGCGAAAATCAGGCACATATGTGTCCAGTTCATCATATGGACGCAACGGTAGCCGGACTCGACCTTCTCGTCAGTCTTGTTCCAACCGTTGTAGAGGAATTTCCTTATGTAATATGATGTCGGAGACACATTTGTTCCACCAGGGGCATCCTTTCCGCCCTCCTTTATCTCAAAGGTGTACATCTTCTCACCGTTGAGGTCACGGATCACCTGAGCCCCGTCATAATAGATCGAGGAATAGAACCTCGGGTCCCTGTCCTTGTAAGGATTCTTAGGGTCGTAGCCGCTGCGGCTGTCCGTGATAGGATAACCGTTCTTCATCGGGAAAGCGTCCACAAGATCCTGGCTTGGAGCGATGTGGGCGTTGCCGCCGAACTCCCTCGGATAGAAAGCTGTTTCCGTGGCCGCGCTCGTGGAGAAAGTCGAGCACCAGATGATCTCGGCGCTGTTGGTGTTGTCCCAACGGAATCCCTTGGCAGGATCGAATCCACCGGCGAGCGTGCTTTCCACCTCAAGTTTATGCTTCATCACTTTGGCAGCATATTTGGCGGCGTTCTCGTACCTTGTCATATCATTCGAAGGATTGAACGCAGGGCTGGCCCAGAAAAGATAGACCATAGCCCTAAGACCATCGACAATCACCTGATCCATTGTACGGTAACGAATCGCGCCAGTAACCTGAGGACTTTGGGTAGGATCACCAGGATAGTCCCTGTTGTTGTAAGGAAGATGAACGCTGGCGGAATCACAGTCCTTAAGAATCTGCGCCACACACTCGTCCACGGTCGCCCTGCGGACTGAACTGTTGTCCATCTTTCCGGCCTCTGACGGTATCAGCATAAGAGGAACACCCCACATATTCCCGTCAACGCCCTTGCCGGCGAATGTGCGGAGCAGGTCGAAATGGAGCCACGCCCTCAGACCGAAAGCGCTTCCCTGCTGGCAATGCCTGTAAACCCGGTCCGCCTC
>CAKVBK010000163.1 GCA_934725285.1 uncultured Bacteroidales bacterium
ATTCTTGCGGCAGCGTTCGCCGCGACCCCGCTTCTGGCGGAGAAAAACAGCAAGATGGAGCCGTGGCAGGATCCGAACGTGTTCGAGGAGAACAGGCTGCCTATGGCTGCCACCTTTGTGACGGACCAGCAGAAGACTCTGACTCTGAACGGAGTCTGGAAGTTCAAGTGGAACGAGACCATCGAGGGGCGTACAAAAGGCTTCGAGGCCGTGGACTACAACGATGCGGACTGGGGCACGATCCCGGTTCCGGGAATGTGGGAACTGAACGGGTACAACGACCCGATCTACCTGAATGTCGGCTACGCATGGAGAGGCCATTACACGAACAACCCGCCTTACCCTCCGACCGAGCACAACTATGTCGGTCAGTACCGCCGCACGTTCAACGTTGACAAGTCGTGGATCGGGAAGCAGATCTGCCTCTGCATCGGCTCCGCCACCTCCAACGTGCGCGTTTGGGTCAACGGAAAGATGGTAGGCTACAGCGAGGACAGCAAACTGGAAGCCCGTTTCGACCTCACCAAGTACGTCAAGGCTGGAGAGAACCTCATCGCCCTCGAGATATTCCGTTGGTGCGATGGTTCCTATCTTGAGGACCAGGACTTTTGGAGACTAAGCGGAATCGCCCGCGGGGTCTATGTCTACACCCGTGAGAAGGAGCGTATCGAGGACGTGAACGTCATCACCGGCATGGACGGTAACTTCACCGTTAACGCTAAAGTGACCAAGGGCGTGAAGAACGTACGCGTTGCCGTCATCGACAGGAACGGCAACCAGGTGGCCTACAGAGAGGCCTCTCCGGTCAAAGGCGAGGCGGTCTTGAACGGAAACGTTCCGAACCCGTCGCTTTGGAGCGCGGAGGTTCCGAACCTTTACACCTTGAAGGTGACCGCTTCCGACAAAAAGGACGTTGTGGAAAGCACTTCGATCGATTTCGGTTTCCGCACGGTAGAGATCAATAAAGGCCAGCTGCTTGTCAACGGCCAGCCTGTTCTCATCAAGGGTGCGGACCGCCACGAGATGAACGCCGACAAGGGCTATGTGGTTTCAGAAGAGGATATGATCAGGGACATCCGCATCATGAAAGAACTGAATATGAACGCCGTGCGCACCTGCCATTACCCGAACGACCCGCGTTGGTACGCCCTCTGTGACAAATATGGCCTCTATGTCGTGGACGAGGGAAACATCGAGTCCCACGGAATGGGTTACGGAAAAGAATCCTTGGCACATAGGGCTGATTTCAAGGCCGCTCACCTCATCCGTGACCAGAGAATGATGCGCAGAGACTTCAACCACCCGTCGGTGATCATCTGGAGCCTTGGCAACGAGGCTGGAGACGGAGAAAACTTCACGGCCTGCTACAAATGGATGAAAGAGAACGACTCTTCAAGGCCTGTTCAGTATGAAAGGGCTTGCGGAGGCGATAACACCGACATCCATTGTCCTATGTACGTTTCCCCGGCCGAATGTGAGGCGATAGTCCTGCGCAAAAGCGGCAAACCGTTGATCCAGTGCGAATATGCCCACGCGATGGGAAACTCCATTGGCAATTTCAAGGAATATTGGGACCTCATCCGCAAGTATCCTACCTACCAGGGCGGCTTCATCTGGGACTTCGTGGACCAGGCTCTCCGCTGGCCTTCCAAGGACGGCGGCACCGACCACATCTTCGCTTTCGGAGGAGATTTCAATGAATATGACCCTTCGGACGGCTCGTTCAACTGCAACGGAGTCATAGCCGCCGACAGAACCCTGCACCCTCACGCCTACGAGGTCCGCTACCAGCACAGGAATATTCACACATCCCTTGCCGGACAAGGCCGGGTGAATGTCTATAATGAATATTTCTTCAAGGATCTGAGTCAGTACCGGATGCTTTGGAACATCACGGTTGATGGCGAGGCCGTGTCCTCGGGAGTCGTAGAGAACCTGAATGTGGCTCCGCAGAAGACTGAGACCGTTGACCTTGGCTTCAAGACGCTTCCTAAGGATGACGCTGACATATTCCTTAATGTTTCGTACGTCCTCAAGACCGCTGACGGTGTGCTTCCTGCCGGTTCCGAGGTGTCATACGACCAGATTATGCTGAATGAAAAGTCTGACGCCGCCTTCAAGGCCGGTTCCGCCTCCCTTCGCGGCAAGTCTTTGTCTCAGAGCGAGACCGCCGAAGCGTATGTGTTCTCAGGGTCCTTCGCCTTCGCGGGCACAATGGGGGATCGCGTCGCGGACTGGACGGCAACTTTCGACAAGGCCACAGGATTCCTAACCGGCTACGCTGTAGATGGTGTCCAGATGCTATCCGAGCCTTTGACCCCGGAGTTCGCCCGCGCTCCTGTCGAGAACGATATGGGCTCCGGCAAGATCCGCGAGATGTACAACACCTGGCGTTATCCGGCCTACAAACTTAAGGCTGGCTCCTTGATTGTCGAAAAGGCGACCGACGGCGTAGGCCTGATGTCAGTGTCCGCTGAATATGAGCCAATCGCAGGCGGTGCCGCCATCGTGAAGATGTTCTACGAGATCTTCCCTGACGGGTCCATAAAGGCCACAGAGAGGATGAAGGATGCCGGCAAGCTGGCTCGGACTCCGGCCCTTATGCGTTTTGGAATGAAGCTCGCCATGCCGGGACGTTACTCGACCGTTGATTTCTACGGCAAAGGCCCTTGGGAGAACTACTCCGACAGGAACTCAGCCGCCGTTGTCGGCCATTACACGCAGAGCGTCAACGACCAGTACCACTACGGCTATGTGCGCGCACAGGAATCCGGCACAAAAACCGGACTGAGATATTTCCGTGTCCTTGACCCGAACGGAACCGGTCTTGAGGTCACTGCCTACCAGAAGTTCTCCGCTTCCGCCCTTCCGTTCTCGATGAAGGATCTGGACTGCCTTGAGAACGGAACTCCTAAGCGTGCCAACAAGACCAACACACAGAACGGTGAGGCGCGTCATTCCCTGAATCTCAAAGCGA
>CAKVBK010000164.1 GCA_934725285.1 uncultured Bacteroidales bacterium
GACCATCACCATGAACAGGCCGGAAGCGATTGAGGTGTACTTGCCAAGACCCTCGACGGCAAGATTGAAGATGGCTCCCCACATGACCGACGTGCAGAGACCGCAGAGGATGAAGAACATAACACCGATCGGAATCTCTGCGAGAGAGAATGAAAGCTGTGAGGTGATGGCAGGGAACTTGACGGTTGTCGTGTCACCAAGGAACATTCCAAGAAGGAGGAATATGATGGCAACGGTTCCCACAAAGCTTACCATGGCGCGGCTGGAGACTTTAGCGCCGACAGAAGCGCCCACGAGACGGCCGCAAAGCATCAGGAACCAGTACATTCCGACGATTGTTCCGGCCACGGCGGCGCTGATGCCCAATTCCGGAGTCATCGTCATATAAAGGTTGACGAAATTAGGAATGCCAACCTCAACTCCAACATAAACGAATATCGCGATGATTCCCAGAACAAAATGCTTGAAGGAGAGAGCACCCTTGACGCTTTCACCCATTGTGAGCTGGCCGGCATTTCCTGCGGCGGCGGCAGCCTCGAGCTCAGGCTCAGGAATCTTGGAGACAGCGATGATGACGAAAGCCAAAGCGAATATGCCCATGGCGATGAAAAGCGCAGGGTTCGCGTCAGCGATCTGGGTGTCCTTCGTGACGTCACCGATAAGGTAACCTACAAGCACAGGCACGATCGTGGCGCTGAGAGAGTTACAAGATCCGCCCCACTGGATCAGCTGGTTGCCCTTGTTGCCGCCGCCGCCGAGGGTGTTGAGCATAGGGTTCACAACCGTGTTGAGCATACACATTGAGAAGCCGGAGATGAACGCGCCGAGAAGATAGACGGCGAAGCTGCCTGCGATTCCCGAGAGGAATGTGATGCCGACTCCGATGAATCCAACTGTCACGGCCGCGAGAGCGGTGAACTTGTAGCCCTTCTTGGACAGAATCATACCTGCCGGCAGCCCCATGAAAGCATAGGCGATGAAGTTGGCGGCATTACCAAGCTGCGACATGAAGTTTGACGCCGCGAACTGCTGCTTCACGATGACTCCGAACGGATTCTGGAATCCTGTCACAAAGGAGATCATCGCAAACAGGAAGAACATGATCACAATAGCGAAAATGTTGCCTTGTTGTTTTTTTTCCATTTGTAAGATGTTTTATGTTATCGAAAATAATTTCGTGGCATATTCCACAAATTTAGCAAATTAATTTCAATTTTGACCGAATGGCTTCAAAAATCCATTCATCAGAATGGCCTTTGTAAGATTATTGCTAAATTTGAGAATTGAATATATCATGAATATGAAAACCGTAATCGACGTCAACGCCCATCTGCACACACCGTACTCGTTCAGTGCCTTCAAAGACGTGAGGCAGGCTCTTGACATGGCCGCCGCGGAAGGTGTCGGAGTGGTGGGAATCAACGACTTCTACAGTCTGGACGGCTACAGGGAGTGGAATGACGAATGCGCCGCAAGGCATCTTTACCCTCTTTTCAACATTGAGTTCATCTCGCTCAACAGAGAGGATCAGGCGGCCGGACTCAGGGTCAACGACCCGAACAACCCCGGACGTACCTACCTCAGCGGAAAGGGACTTGCCTACCCGGTGATTCTCAGCGGAAAAGAGGCTCAGATGCTTGCCGATGTGAGGGCTGAGTCAAACGCTCAGGTAGAGAGAATGTGCACCAAACTAAACACTCATCTGGATGCGGTCAAGGCCGGTTTCAACATTGATTTCAGACAGGTTGTCAAAGACCTGACCAGAGGTTCCGTGCGTGAGCGTCATCTTGCCAAGGCGTTGAGAATGGCCGTTGACGCCAAAGCCGGGAAGATTGAGGACAGACTCGCACTCTACGAAAGAATCTTCAGTGGGCAACCGCTGAAATCCGATCCGTACAACGAGGCGGCGGTGGAGAACGAGATCAGAAGCAAACTTCTCAAGGCCGGGGGTGCGGCTTTCGTGCCGGAGGATCCGAAGGCGTTCCTGCCGATGGAGACCGTCTGCCAGATAATCATGGCCGCCGGCGGAATCCCGACCTATCCGTTCCTCGCAGATGACGCGAAAGGCAACTTCACCGACTTCGAGGGCGATCTCCAGAAAGCGGCGGACACACTTAAAAAGCGCGGGATCAAATCAGTGGAATTCATCACGACCCGCAACACGACCGCCGTGCTTGAGGAATATTCAAGCTACCTTCAGGACGAGGGATTCATCGTCACTTTCGGCTCGGAGCACAACACGCCGGCGCTGGAGCCTATCCGTCTGCGCACCCGCGACCACGCTGAGTGTCTGAGCGAAAAACTGCGCGTGACAAACTACCGCGGAACATGCGCTGTCGCTGCCCATCAGGTGGGACTTGATTCCGTCGAAGCGGGAGACGAACTGATCCGCAAGACCTTAGGTATTTAGGAATATGCCGGTTCGGCAAACAGAACACATAACTAAGACACGAATATGAAACAGATTGATGACCTTATCGCGATTTCACGGAAGTTCGGGCAGGACTCCAGATTCGTGATAGCCGGAGGTGGCAACACCTCCTACAAAAATGAGGACAGACTTTGGGTAAAGGCCAGCGGCCACGCCCTCGCAACAATAACTGAGGACGGATTTGCTGTTCTTGACAGAAGCCTTCTGAACCCGATGGGAGAAAAGGCTTACAGTGACGACACGGTGCTCCGTGAGGAGCAGGTCAAGAACGATCTCGCAATCGCCTGCCTGACAAAGGACAGGAGACCGTCCGTGGAGACATCCCTGCACAACTGCATGGACTTCGCCTACGTGGTGCACCTCCACCCTACCCTTGTAAACGGCCTGATGTGCTCGGTTAACGCCGGGAAGGTCTGCAAAGAGTTGTTCCCGGAAGCCCTTTACATTGAATATACAGACCCTGGCTACACGCTTTTCAAGAAAGTCTATGACCGGATAAAGGC
>CAKVBK010000165.1 GCA_934725285.1 uncultured Bacteroidales bacterium
TCCTCCAATTCACTGGCCACCACGCAGTTCTCTATCTTGGACCGAAGTTCGTCCGTAAGCTTGCCCTGCTCGGAGATCGTGGACAGAATGCCAGCCTTTCTCTTCTCCATCTCGGTGAACACATCGTTCCAGTGTTTGATCTCAGCGACGGCCACATCATCCAATCCTCCGGTCTTCTCCTTCCTGTAACGGCTGATGAAGGGAATCGTGTTACCCTCTTCGAAAAGATGGACGCAATTCTCGACCTGCCAATCCTTTACTCCGATTGTGCGGGCTATGTAGTCAATATAGATATTTTTCATATTCAAAGTGTTATCAACAATTCAACTATCGCAAGTAGGCAATTACCAACAGTAAAAAACTTATCTCACGTTCGAGGGCGATTGCCCACCCTCATCAATTCACGTTACCCTCTCCCTAAATCCCTCTCCTCGGGAGAGGGACTTACTTTCACTGCGAGCAGTGAAGAAAATGGTGTTTCGCTAATGCGAAACTGTTAATCCTGCGAGACAACCTTAAGTTCGTCCCGGTAGGCCGAGAATATCTTGGATTTCGAGACGAACCCGACGTAGGTCCTGTCGCGCCTCACCACAGGAAGGTTCCATGCCGATGTCACCTCGAATTTCTTCATCACGGAATCCATCTTCTCATCCTCGTAGACATATTCCTCAGCGCTGCGCATGAAGTTGAAGACATGGAGGGTCTCATATTCATCGGTTCTGAACATGTCCTTGCGGATGTCCTCCAAAGAGACATAGCCTTGGAAGCGATCAACCGAGTCAAGGACAGGGAATATGTTTCGGGTGGATTCGGAGACAACCTCGACAAGCCGTCCGAGAGTGTCATCGATCTTGACTGTGGAAAAGTCTGTCTCGATCACATCTGACACTTTCAGCAGGGTCAGCACAGCCTGGTCGCTGTCATGGGTCAGGAGTTCACCCTTCTGGGCGATTCGCTTGGTGTAGATGGAATATTTCTCGACTATTCTGGTGGTTCCGAAAGAAATTGTCGAAGTGAGAATCAGCGGCAGGAACAAGTCGTAACCTCCTGAGATCTCAGCGATAAGGAAGATCGCGGTCATCGGGGCCTGCATCACACCGGCCATCAACCCGGCCATCCCGACCAGCACGAAATTCTGCTCAGGGACGCTCATCAGAGTGCCGTCAAAAAGCAGATTGAGGGTTCTGGACACCACGAATCCTGCGATCGCACCGACAAAAAGGGTCGGGCCGAATGTTCCGCCCACTCCCCCGCCGGCGTTGGTCAACGTCATCGAAAACACCTTAAGCAGCAGGATCAGCAGGAAGAAAACCGGCACGGACCAAGGGCTGTCGGTCAGAAAGGCAAGCGGAGTCTGGCCGTCCAGCGAAAGCTCCTGTCCGTTGAGCAGAACTCCCAACGACTCATAGCCTTCACCATAGAGCGGCGGGAACAGGAATATCAAGATTCCAAGCCCGACAGCGCACAATGACCATTTAAGGAAGGCGTTGTCCATCTTACCGATCCTGTCCTCCAACTTGAGGGTTGTGCGGATGAAGTAGATGGAGCAAGCACCGCAGAAAAGGCCAAGGATGATGTAATATGGAATATTCTTGAGCACGAATGGAGTCAGAGTGCACTCGAACGGGGTCGATGAGCCAAGGAATATGTACGAGACCACTGTGGCAGACACTGTCGAAAGCAGCAGCGGCATCATTGAGGTCATCGAGATGTTGAACAGCAGGATCTCCAGCACGAAGAGGACACCGGCGAGAGGGGCCTTGAATATTCCTGCGACGGCGGCTGCGGCGCCACAGCCCAACAGCACGGTCATACTTCTGTACGACAGCCCCATATAGCGGGCGAAGTTGGACCCGATGGCGGCTCCGGTGTAGACGATAGGGGCCTCAGCCCCGACTGATCCACCGAATCCGATTGTGACTGAACTTGCGGCTATCGAAGACCACATGTTATGCGGTTTGATCCTTGATTCGTGTCTGGAGACAGCCTGAAGGGCCTTCGTGACCCCGTGGCCGATCTTGTCCTTTATGACGTATTTACAGAACAGCATCGCCAGAAGCATACCGACTCCCGGGAGGACAAGGTAGTAGAGCGCCCCGTCCAAAACGCCGTCGAAAGTGTCACGCAGACCTTCCTGAATCATTGAGATCAAGGTCTTGAGCAGCACGGCGGCAAGCCCGACCACGATTCCGACCACGAGGCTGAGTACCAACAGTTGGTTTCTTTCGGACCAACGGGATATGGGGTTGAACTTTGGCATATTCGTACAAATTTAATTATTTTTGCGACAGAACAAAACATCTAATATTCTTACGGCAATGAAAAAAGTGATCGTTTCGTTGATTGCATCCCTGCTGGTCGCCCTGTTGGGGATCATAGGTCTGAACATATTCAAGGATGCCGGTCCGAGGGAAAGGATAAAGGCAGAGAACGGGAGCAAGATCATCGTGGAGGAGCTAAGCTTCTACAGACACGGAGACAAGATTTTCGGTAAAGTCTTCAAGCCGGCCGACGAGAAAGGATTCTTCCCGGACTCACTCGGCCCGAGGCCGGTCATCGTGTTTTTCCATGAGCCGTTGAAGACAGCTTTTCCGGAAGGTCTTGTGAAGTCTCTGGTTCCGGAAGGTCTCATCGGCTACACAACAGCCTTCCATGAGAACGCCAGGGACATCAGCTTCATGGTGAAGAAGATAGGCAAGGAGAAGTTCGCTGACTCGGAGAGGATAATCCTCATCGCGGACTCATTCTCCTCCGAGGCTGTGGTCAAGGCTTCATACAAACTGGGCAAGGCCGTGAGCGGCCTGGTGCTCATCGAGCCGGAACTCGGCGAGAAAGAGTCCAGACTTGTACCGAAACTCGGCTACGAGGTTCTGACAATTGACACGGCGGGGAAGACTTCCGCCAGGACGACCATTCTTGATTATCTCGAAAC
>CAKVBK010000166.1 GCA_934725285.1 uncultured Bacteroidales bacterium
GAGGGGAAATGTCTTCAGCGGTGCCGTCTTCGTGGAATTTGAAGTCCATCAGGTCGGCGGCGGCGTACTGGGTCAGAGTGATCACTCCCTTGACATCCTTGTCTTCCTCGGAATCAGCGCAGACGGCCGAAATGAGTGCTGTCCTGTCCTCGCTTTCCGGATTCGCCTCGACCACGAAATGAATTTTTCCGTCGGCTTTCGACACTTTCACCCAAGGCTGGTCAGACTCGGCTGTCCAGTTTGTGACGTTGAGAAGATTCACGGAGAGATCTCCCTCGGCGGCGTGTCCGTCTGAAAGGATTTCTTTCGCGTCAATCGAGACGGCGAGGTTCTTCTGGGAAAGGTCAATGACCGCGGACACACCAGGATCCTCGATGCATGTGAATGTGAGCTCAGCCTTGTTCTTCGCGGCTGTTTCGGCGATAGGCTTGGCGTTGAGCACGACTTTGTCTTCACTTTGAGAGACGATTGAAATCCATTCTGCCCCGGCCGCGTCGATCTCGCACTTGAACGTTCCGTTCGTGCTGACATTGACGGTTGCCTCTCCTCCGTTCTTGGGAAGCACATTGGAAAGGATGGTCGGCTCCAGGAAGAACCTCTGGAGCTGTGTCACCTGAAGTAATGCCTTCTGCTCGATGTTGTCGCAGACGAAAGCGACCTTCGCGGTTCTCGGAGAGGTGGCGTCGTAAACGGTTGTGGTGAAGTTCACCGTCGCGTCGCCTGTGCCTGATGACGGAGAGACCGTCAGCCAGTCGCAATCTTTGGGAATACGGATGTACCAATTCCCGTCGGCTGTGAAGGAAACTTGTTTCGTTTCGGAACGGTTGCTGAAAGTAATGGCACTGAGCCCCGTCTCATCAGCGTTCTCCAAACTCATCTTGGCTGGTACGCGTGTGGCTTCCTCGGACGCGCAAGAACAAAGCGATGATGCGCTCCATCCAACGAGGACCGCCGACAGCAGCAGCTTTGAAAAACTTAATTTCATAAGCAGTGAATAAAAGTTATTAATAATTTGGTTAATATGTCTTGTCAATTGTTCTACGGGAGTGTGTGTCCCGAGTCTGTTCATAAACCAATACACAAATATATGTTTTTTATATGATTTTTCCGGTTTTTTGTCCTTTAAAAAATGAAAATCCTAAAAAGTGTTATATTTGTCATATAAAAGAGGAAAAGATGGGTTTTTTCAACAATCCTCTGCCCGGCTATCTGCGTGGCAAGAATCAACTTATCTACACCGTGACATTCACGGCGTTGTTCTCCATTGTGTTTCTTCTGGTCAGCTTGCCGTTCTCGCACAACAGTTGGATGGCGCTCGGGAACTCCAGGTTCTTCGTTTTCACTGTCCTCTTCGCTCTCGGCTCGCTTATGATTGTGATTCTCAGTAAGTTCATCATGTACAAGACCCGGAATAAACTCAAGATGAATTTTCTGGGCTACATAACGTGGTGCGTCTGCGAGGTTCTCGTGATCTGTCTGGCATATTCATTCATCACGGTGCCGATCACCGGCATAGGATGGGATCAGTTTCCTAAGACTTTGGGGAATGCCCTTCTGTACGGAAACACTTCATTGATAATTCCTTACATTCTCGCTGGAATGTACTATGCCATTCAGGACAAGAACCAGATCATACGTCTGATGAACTACGGCAATGTGGTCTCCGACGAGACGGTGCCGGTCTCGCAGCTTGAGAAGATCACGCTTTTCGACAACAGCGGAGACCTGAAGCTTTGCGTCAGCGCGTCCAACCTTTATTATATAGAGTCAGACGACAACTATATCGTGGTCTGGTACACTGACAGCAAGGGCGACTTGAAACGTTACATGCTCCGCTGCCGCCTGAAGACAGTGGAGGAAAGCTTCCGAGGCAGCAGCCTTGTGCGTTGTCATAGAAAATACATCGTGAATATGGACAAGGTCAAGGTTCTGCGCAAGGAGAAGGACGGCTACGAACTGGACCTCGACAACGACTCGATCGCTCCGATCCCGATCACGAAGACATATTCAGAAAACGTCCTGAGCCGTTTCAACAACAGTTCAGGACGCCGTATGCAGTGATATTCCCTTAATTATCCGCAGAGTCTGTCCAGGGCGAGTTCCACGAGTTCGCGCACCTGCTGCTTGTAGTCCGGGTTGCTGCTCTTGAGGTGGCGGTTGGCGATGACACAGCAGATTGTTCCGGCCTCGTGTCCGAGGTGTCTCGCCATACCGGCGACAGCCGAGCTCTCCATCTCGAAATTCGTGATCCTGTAGTCACCGAAACGGAACGACTCGAAGTCCTTCAGCATGTCCGGCATAGCAAGGCCTTGCCTGACGACTCTGCCCTGTGGCCCGTAAAATCCTGAGGCAGAGATGGTCATTCCTTTCACCGAGCAGTCCTCGAATTTCTTGATCAGTCTCTCGCTGGCCTTCACGAAGTAAGGTGACGGGAGATTCTTGTTCCAATGGGTATGCTTCTTGAAAGCCTCCTCCATCTCAAGGTTTGTGACCTCGTCCCTGTTGGCGTACCAGTTCATAAGACCGTCGCAACCCACGGAATAGTGGGAGAAGATCGCCGAGCCGAGCGGAATGTCCGCCTGCACGGCTCCACATGTTCCGATTCTCAGGATTGTCAGGGTGCGGTGTTCCTTTCTCGGCTCGCGTGTGGCGAAGTCTACATTGGCCAGAGCGTCCAGCTCCGTCATCACAATGTCGATGTTGTCCGTTCCGATTCCGGTCGACAGCACGGTGATTCTCTTGCCGTTGTACTTGCCGGTCGTGGAGACGAACTCCCTTGACTGGTGGCGGAACTCGATGTCGGTGAGGAATCCGGCGACCATGTCAACCCTCCCCGGATCACCTACCAGGATGACGATGTCAGCCAGCTCTTCCGGTTTCAGATGGATGTGGAACACCGAGCCGTCATCGTTGATGATTAATTCA
>CAKVBK010000167.1 GCA_934725285.1 uncultured Bacteroidales bacterium
GCTTTCCGGAAGACGGTAGTTCGGGTGAGGTGCGTCCGTGCTGCTGTAGGCTGGATTAGGTATGCAGAGCCATGATTTGTCTGAAAGGATCTTCAGTTCAGGTGAGACCGCCTCGAAGATAAGCGCCGCCTGACCGCTGCTGTTGTGGCTGAACCCCTGCTTTCCGAAATGCCATAGCAGGATTGCGATAGTGTTGTTCCCTTCTTTGAGGTAAGGAGCGATGTCAACCTTGTCATAATAGGTCCCGTTAGGAAAAGGACCGCGCTTGAGCCCCCCCTCGAAGACCGCAAGCTCACCATTGATCCACATCCAGTACTTTGAATCCACCGCGATTTTTGCGACAAGTTTGTCCGGACGTTTGGTGACATTGACTTCCTTGCGGTAGGAAATCCACGTGTTGGTTGTGCTCTGAACCCAAGGATGAGTGATCCAATGGGCTTTCCAGTCGGAACGGGACGCGGCCCCGGCCAATGAAGCCGCAGCCAGAGTCAAGGCAGCCGCAATTGCTGTCTTTTTGATCAAGTTTGAAAAATTCTTTGTCATATATATTGATTACTAATTCCGTGTTTATCGGCCACACAAGGCCGGCAGCCATCTGTGAAGTGACGCACATCTCGATGGCTGAAGACAAATATAATCATTTTCGTCGATGAAATGTGGGTGTTTGTCGATTTGTGTTGAATAAAATATGTCTCGGGATTACCTTCGCCACCGCATTTTGATAATCAATGAATATGAAAAAGTATGTTATCATCATTATCACAGCGTTGACGGTCTTCTCTCAGACCGCCGGCGCACAGGCAAAGAAATGGTCGTTGCAGGAATGCATCGACTACGCCGTGGAGAACAACATTGCCCTTCGCCAGAGCAGGAACGCCCATCTGGCCGGACTTGAAGACACGTATCAGGCCAAGGCGGCCATGTTCCCTTCACTCAACGCTTCAGCCAGTCAGGGAATCACAAACAGACCATTTTCCGAAAGCGGGAACAGCACCGTCATCGGCTCGGATGTCTACAGCACATCAAAGGCCACAAGCTGGTCAGGAAACTACGGACTTAACGCAGGAATGACACTCTACAGCGGAGGAAGTCTTCGCACAGCATTGAAGCAAACTCAATTACAAAACTCAGTAGATTCTTTGTCAGTGGTGGAAAACACCAACGATGTCGTCATCTCGATTGTGAAAGCATACATGCAGTGCCTCTACGCCAGTGAGGCAGTGAGGGTAAGCGAGAGCACTGCCGAGGCATCGAAGGCTCAGCTTGACAGGGCTGTTGAGCTCAAGAACGCCGGAGAACTCAGCAAGGTCGATGTGGCTCAACTTGAAAGCCAACATGCAAGTGACCTTTACCAAATCACATCCGCCAAGGCGACACTGGACAACTATAAACTGCAACTCAAGCAACTTCTGGAACTCGGAGTCAGCGATGAGATTGAGCTTGAAGAGCCGACCGATGACGAGGCTGGGATCTTGAGGCTGCTCCCTGACAAGGCGGAAGTCTACGCCAACGCACTTGGATCGATGCCGGAGATAAAGAAAGCAGGCCTGAACGTGCAGGCGGCCGATTTAAGCATCAGACAGGCAAAGTCGTCATATTACCCGACCCTCTCAGCGACGGCAAGCATTGGGACAACGAATGTCTCAGGAACAAGCAATTCCTTCGGCAGCCAACTGGAGAAGAATTTCAACGAGAGCATAGGTCTCAGCCTACAGATTCCTATTCTTCAAGGCAGGAAGGCCAAGACAGCCGTCAATAAGGCGAAGATAGAGGCGAACAACAGCAGGCTTGAGCAGATAAGCGTGGAGAAGGCTCTGCTAAAGGAGGTCGAGGACACCTATCTTGAGGCGGTCTCTGCCCAGTCCAAGTACACTTCCGCCAAAGAACAGGCTAAGTACGCCGAGCAGAGCTACGAACTCACGGCCGAGCAGTTCAACATCGGAATGAAGAACACGGTGGAACTGATCACGGCCCAGAACAACCTTCTGAACGCACGTGTACAGCTGCTCCAATCAAAATACACAGCATTGATGAACAATGCGTTACTCGACATTTACCAAGGAAACTATAAAATTAGATGAATATGAAAACCAAGACTTTATGGATCACCATCGGAGCCATCTGCGCTGCCGTCGCGCTTTGGCTGATCTTCCGTCCGACCGGAAAGGAAACGGTCACGCTTGAAACCGCGAAAGCGGAAAGAATCAACATTTCAAACTCCGTCACAGCCACTGGCACAGTCGAACCTGTCACAAAGGTTGAGGTCGGCACGCAGGTGTCAGGTATCATTGACAGACTCTACGCTGACTACAACGACGTCGTCAAGGCCGGGCAGGTCATCGCTGAGATGGACAAGGTCAACCTTCAGGCCGAGCTTGCCTCCTCGCAGGCGCAACTCTCCGCCGCCAAGACGGAGTTCGAGTACAAGGAGAAGGAATATAACCGCATCAAGGTCCTGCACGACAAAGAGTTGGTCAGTGATGCCGAATATGACTCTTCATACTATCAGTACGAAACGGCGAAGAACGCGTTCAGCCAGGCGCAGGCGTCCATCACTAAGGTAAAACGGAATCTAAGCTACGCGACGATCACGTCTCCTATCGACGGAGTTGTCATAAGCAGAGCAGTGGAGGAGGGACAGACTGTGGCCGCAGGATTCGAGACTCCTACCCTGTTCACGATCGCAAAGGATCTCACGGACATGGAGGTCATCGCCGACGTGGACGAGGCCGACATCGGTCAGGTCAAGGAAGGGCAGAACGTTATCTTCACTGTCGATGCCTATCCTGACGATGTGTTCAAGGGAACTGTGCAACAGGTCAGGCTTGAGGCCACGACAACCTCAAGCGTTGTGACTTACGAGGTTGTGATCACCGCTCCGAATCCGGATCTTAAACT
>CAKVBK010000168.1 GCA_934725285.1 uncultured Bacteroidales bacterium
ACCGGACTGGAGAGGCTTCGTGAATATATTCAAAATGACAATCTTGACTTCGGTGAGGCACTTGAGGTCGTGAGGGCGTCATCGCTCTTCACCACCCACACTCCTGTGCCGGCAGGCCATGACGCTTTCGACGAGGGCCTGTTAAGGAAATACATCGGCCACTATCCTCAGCGCCTGAAGGTTGACTGGGAGACCATGATGGGGCTCGGCAAGGTGAACGGAAACGATGTGAACGAGGAGTTCTCGATGAGTATCCTTGCCGCCAACCTCTCACAGAACGTCAATGGTGTCTCGATGCTTCACGGCAAGGTGAGCAAGGATATATTCAGCAAGATGTACCCTGGCTATCTGCCTGAGGAGCTGTTCATCAGCTATGTGACCAATGGCGTGCACTATCCGACCTGGGCCGCGGCTGAGTGGAAGAAGATCCACGCCCGCGTGTTCGGACCTGAGTTCGCGACCCATCACTACGACAAATCCTGCTTCGAGGGCATCTACAAGGTCGCTGACTCCGAGATCTGGGAGACCCGAAAGATCCTCAAGAAGAGACTCATCGACATCGTGAAGGAGCGTATCTCAGATCCTGCCCAGTGCAATCATTATTCTCCGAGCCAGATCGTGGCGATCAAGGAGAACCTTCGTGACGATGTGCTGACAATCGGTTTCGCCCGTCGTTTCGCGACCTACAAGAGAGGCACGCTTCTCTTTAATGATCTTGACAGACTCGATGCCATCGTCAACGATCCGAAACATCCTGTGCAGTTCCTTTTCGCCGGCAAGGCGCACCCTGCCGACAAGGCCGGTCAGGATCTCATCAAGAGGATCATCGAGATCTCCAAGCAGGATCGTTTCGTCGGGAAGATTGT
The DNA here is from genome assembly GCA_934725285.1 of uncultured Bacteroidales bacterium. Lineage (GTDB taxonomy): Bacteria > Bacteroidota > Bacteroidia > Bacteroidales > UBA932 > Cryptobacteroides. The sequence goes on from CAKVBK010000168.1 coordinate 867, forward strand.
ATTCATTCCTGGTTATGACATCTCTTTGGCCAAGAGGCTTGTCCAGGGAGTGGATGTTTGGATGAACAACCCTACAAGGCCTCTTGAGGCTTCCGGAACCTCCGGTGAGAAGGCTTCCATGAACGGAGTGATGCACTTCTCCGTGCTTGACGGATGGTGGGTCGAGGGCTACAAGCCGGGGGCCGGCTGGGCTCTCCCTCTGGAGCGTACCTACGATGACCAGAACTACCAGAATGAGCTTGACGCCGCCACGATCTACACCACGATCGAGAACGAGATCGCTCCTGCCTACTACGATGTGGACAAGGCTCTCGGATTGTCTCCGACTTGGGTGGGTTACATCAAGAACACGATAGCACAGGTGGCCAACAACTTCACAACCAACAGGATGCTTACTGACTACTGTGTTCAGTATTACAATCCTCAGTCTGAGCGTTCAGTGAACATGGTCGCGGATGACTACAAGATGGCTCGTGTGATTTCGGCATGGAAGAAAAAGGCGCGCCGTGAGTGGCAGAACGTTGAGGTCATTTCACAGACTCAGCCGGATTCTTCGTACAGCCTTTCCGAGTCCAATGCTCTGACTTCTGAGGTCGTGCTGAATCTTGGCGATCTTTCTCCGGAGGACATCGGTGTAGAGATGCTGTTCGCAACAACGGACGTAAAGCATCAGCTGCATATCCAGGAAAAGTGTGACTATAAAGTGGTTGAATTCAATGATGGTGTAGCCAAATACCGCGCCTCAATCCTTCCTGACAGGACCGGTATGTACCAGGTGGCGGTCAGAATGTACGCCAAGAACCCTTTGCTGCCTCACAGACAGGATTTTGAATTGGTGAAATGGTTATAGCGACCGGATTCTTTGACGGTGTCCACATCGGGCACCGTTTTGTGATTGAGCGGCTTGTGAACGCGGCCAGGGAGAGGGGCGACCAGAGCATGGTCGTCACTTTCTGGCCTCATCCGCGCAACGTGCTTCAGGACGATGCCCGCAACCTTCGGCTTCTAACATCTTTGGACGAGAAGAAGGCGTTGTTGAAAGGACTCGGTGTCGATCATGTTGAGGTGCTGCCTTTCACCAAAGAGTTCAGCCGGTTGACCACTCAGGAATATTTCCGTGATGTTCTCATTCCGCGTTTCGGCGCGAAGGCGGTCCTGATCGGCTACGACAACCGTATGGGCTGCGATCCTCAAACTCCGGAATCGATCGAGAGAATCGCTGAGAGAGAGGGACTTGACGTTGTCCGTTTGGGCAGCGTCACCTCTCCTTCCGGTGTCACTGTCAGCTCCACGAAGATCCGTGAAGCTGTCGCCGCCGGGGAGATGGAGTCAGCCGCCGCGATGCTTGGGTATGAATATTCATTGTTGGGCGTTGTCGTGGCCGGCAACCGCCTTGGCCGCACGATCGGTTTCCCGACAGCGAACATCCAGCTCTACGAACCGTTGAAACTGGTCCCCGGCAACGGTGTCTATTCTGTTGAGGCCGAGACCCTTGGCCGTAAGTTCAAGGGAATGTGCAACATCGGTGTCCGCCCGACTGTCCGCTCTGGTGGCCAGCGCACCATCGAGACCAACATATTCGACTTTGCCGAGGACATCTACGGCCTCGACCTAAAAGTCACCTTCCACCACAAGATCCGTGACGAGCGCCGCTTCGACTCCATCGACGCCCTGAAGTCCCAACTTGCCGCCGACAAGGCTCGCATTCTGGCGGAATGACGATGCGGCGTTACTGATCTTGGCATGCCCCTTATATTTTATTTTTTGCTCCGGAGCGCGAATCCCGCTTTGGATGTTCGGTTTCCTATATTAATTAATGGATTATCGTACTCGGTTTAAGTCAACGCGAATTTCACAAATATATTCATGTTGACTATCTTTTGTAACGTCGTTTCAATTCAAAGTCAATGCTGGCAGTCAAGGTGACTGTGCCAAGGATTTTCTTTTCCTGACTTTGACAATGATTCACCCTCGCGTGCGCGCGTCACGCGCGAGGGTTTCAACCAATGGCCTGATGGC
>CAKVBK010000169.1 GCA_934725285.1 uncultured Bacteroidales bacterium
GGAACCGTCAAGTGCGGTGTCGTCGAGGTGGATCTGAAGAGCAATGTGCCCGGAAGCGAGGACGAGTCCCTTCCGGCGATGAGTGAGATTATCTAAAAATCAATGAATATGTCAGAGAAGAAATTCGATTACACAAAGGCGGTCGCCGAACTGGACGAGATCGCTGCCAAAGTAGAGGACCCGGCCACCAGTCTGGATGACATCGGCTCCCTCGTGAAGCGCTCCAAGGAACTAATAGAGTCCTGCCGCCAGTACCTCCGCACCGTCCGTGACTCCATCGAGGACAGCAAGGACTAATCTCCGGCCACTGCGTTTGCCGAAGTGACCGATACTTTCAAGGGAGAAAATATAGACTGAAATGAAGACAGACAATAAAGACGAACAACCTATAGTTGAGTGTGACGACTATCCTGAAATACTGCGACACGCTGTCGCGGTTATTGAACACGCACGGACAGAAATTGCCAAATATATCAACGGATATGTTTCTACGGCTTATTGGGAGATTGGTCAAATGCTTCACGAGCGCAAGATTGAGAGCGGGCATGGTGACAGTGTGGTTAGAAGGTTGTCTGCAGACCTGAAAGAACGTTTCCCGAAGATGGGTGTATCGCCGCGAAATCTATGGTATATGAAAAGGTTTTATCTTAGATATTGTGGTAGCGACACAAAAGTGCAACGCTCCGTTGCACTTTTGCCTTGGTCGCACAATGTGTACTTGTTAAACAAGAATCTATGCGATGATGCTGTGTTGTATTATGCGCAGCAGACTGTGGCTAAAGGTTGGACTCGTGACTTGTTGCTTAATGCCATCAAACTCAATATGTACGAAACGCGTACCTTGACAAGGATTGATAACAATTTCGCCCGCACACTTCCTGCCGGACAGGCAAACTACGCCAATGAGGTATTCAGCAGCAGTTACAATCTCGGATTCTTGGGAGTGACAAGTCCTGTCTTGGAACTTGAACTCGAAGATCGTCTTGTCAAGGCGATCACTCGTTTCCTTATGGAGCTCGGCAATGGTTTTACATTCATAGGTAACCAGCACGTCTTGGAATATAATGGCAAGGAAAGCAAGGTTGATATGCTGTTTTTCCATCGTGGACTGCGTTGCTTGGTCGCTGTTGACTTGAAGATAGGCGCATTCAAGCCAGAGTATGCAGGAAAGATGAACTACTATCTGTCTTTGCTTGACCGCCTTGAGCGTGGTCAAGACGAAAACCGTTCCATTGGTATCATCCTTTGTGCGGAGAAAGACCGTGTGGAAGTGGAACTTGCCCTTGAAGATATGGGTAAACCTATCGGAGTGGCCGACTATCAGCTGATAGTCCCGAAAGAAAAATTGCAAAAGGTGCTATCTGATGAGATTAAAGCATTTAACGAGGAAAAAGAAAAATCTGATTCATAAATGCTAACTTTGCGGACGGAAACCAAAGACAAGATATGATAACAGGCGAAATCAAAAACAGGATAGACCAGATCTGGGACACATTCTGGACAGGGGGCATCACCAACTCGATGACCATCCTTGAGCAGATGACGTACCTCTTCTTTATGAAGATGCTCGATGACGCGCAGGACAAGAAGGAGGCGAATGCCTTGGCATTGGGCATTGAGCCTGGCGATCTTGTGTTCAGGAAGGATGCTGTGTGGCATAATCCTGAGACAGACCGGGATGTCCCGTACAGCGAGCTGCGCTGGAAGAACTTCCGACACGAGGAACCGTCCCGGATGTTCGCCATCGTCCGCAACGACGTTTTCGTGTTCATCAAGAACCTGAATGAAGGCAAGCAGTCCGCCTACAGCCGCTTTATGCAGTCGGCGGTGTTTATGATTCAGAATCCCCGTACCCTTGTGCGCATTGTGGACGGCATCCAGAACCTTGATATGACCGATCGGGACACTATGGGGGATGTCTATGAATATATTCTTGGCAAGATGGCGGCATCCGGCAACAACGGCCAGTTCCGCACCCCGCGCCACATCATCAGGATGATGGTGGAACTGATGGAGCCAAGGATTGATTGGGAGATCTGCGACCCTGCTATGGGATCCGCCGGATTCATCGTCGAGGCCGCGAAGTACGTCCAGGAACATCATAGGACCGAACTGATGAAGAAAGCCAATATGGAGCACTACAAAACCCGTATGTTCCACGGCTTCGACACTGACACGACGATGCTCCGCATCGGAGCGATGAACCTGATGCTGCACGGAGTGGATGCCCCGGACGTCAAATGGCAGGACAGCCTCTCACCGGAGAACGAAGACGCTGACTGCTACGATCTTATACTCGCCAATCCGCCGTTCGCGGGAAGCATTGACGGAGGGAATATCTCAAAATCCTTGCTGGCGGTGGCAAACACCAAGAAAACCGAGCTTTTGTTCCTGTCCCTGTTTGTCCGTATGCTCAAGATCGGCGGTGGTTGCGCCAGCATTGTTCCGGACGGGGTTCTATTCGGCGCCTCGACTGCTCATCAGTCCATCCGCAAGGAACTCGTGGACAACCAGCACCTTAAGGCCGTCATCTCTATGCCTTCCGGAGTGTTCCTGCCATATTCCGGTGTTTCCACAGCCATTCTGATTTTCTCGAAAACCAATGCCGGTGGCACGGACAAGGTGTGGTTCTACGATATGAGGGCAGACGGCTTCTCGTTGGACCAGAAACGCAACCCTGTGGATGAGAATGACATTCCGGATGTGATTTCCCGTTACAGGAATATGTCTGCGGAGGCCGGCCGCACCCGACAGGATCAGAGTTTTCTTGTGCCGGTCGAGGAGATCCGCCGCAATGGCTATAACCT
>CAKVBK010000170.1 GCA_934725285.1 uncultured Bacteroidales bacterium
GGTGAGTCCTGTCGAACCAACGGCTCGCTGACCGAAGCGGTCACTGAGCCTGTCGAAGTGACCGCCCAGGCGCGTATTCGGTCCTTGTCATACCCGTCCATCCCGCCCTGGCGGTGGTCCCTGACCGCCTTCACACCCCAGCGCACCTGGAGTTCAGGCGTGTAGTAAAGCCACCTGTTCGCCACATTGAGCTGCAACATCTTAGGATCATCGCGGAAACCATCGTGATTCATGTCGTAGGTCTTGAAGTTGCCGCTCACATGCCCTAAAAGAATCGTGTAGATTGTCGGGCTGAGCTGCCAGGCCGAAGTGGCATTGAAGTCCGCTTTCGTGTCGCTCATCATCGAAGCCTGGATAAAAAGCGGCTTCTCCTCGGTCGGCTTCTTGTGTTCCAGATTGATCTGCCCGGTCATCGACTCCAGACCGTTGATCACTGACGGAGAGCCCTTCGCTATCTGAATGCTCTCCAACCACGGTCCCGGCACGTAAGAAAGTCCGTATGGGGCGGTTATTCCTCTCATCACCGGCCTGTTCTCGTCCAACATCTGGGTGTAGGTCCCGGAAAGTCCGAGGAGCCTGATTTGCCGCGCCCCGGTCACCGCATCCGAATAACCTACCGTCACGCTGGCAGAATTCTCGAAACTCTCCGCCAGATTGCAGCATGCCATCTTCTGAAGCCCTGAGGCCGAGATCAACTCGGTCCGCAAAGTCTTTCCCCGTGAGATGCTGTTGTCCTGATGTCCGACAAAGACTGTGGCGCTGAGGCTATCTTTCCTGTCCTTATAAATATTGGTGGTGTCAACCGACTGGGCCTCAAGTCCGGCGCACAGAGTCAAGAATATTCCAACGACTATGATTTTTTTCATACCATTGCCTCCAAAAACGGCCATACCATTTACAATAAAGTTTCTCACTTGCGCAAATATAATAATTGATTATTAAGAAAATGCTTAAATTTGCATTTAATTCTCACGAAGAAGAAACCAAAACGTTTTCAAGCGATATGAACACAAAAGAATTCGTCAAATGGGTGCTTGCCGTGCTGTGCGGCTTGTTCATCTGGGGTATCGTGAAGTTTATCATGGGCTTTATGATGCTTGCTTCAATGATCGCGTCAGCAGCCTCTTTCTCGGGAGGTTCAGGCGCTGCCATTCCCAAAGAAGGGGTCCTGCTAATGGACATGTCAATATTCGCAGTCGCCGAACAGACCCAGGAGAGCAATCCGCTTTCTTCCATCCAAGGCAATGAGGTGGCGCTGGTAGGACTCCACGATGCAGTCACAGCGATCCACAAAGCCGCCGAGGATCCTGGAGTACAATACATTCTCGTAAAGACGGACGGAATAGCCACGAGTCTCAGCAAGTTGGAGGAACTCCGCAAGGCTCTCACTGATTTCAGGAAAAGCGGCAAGGCGGTGATAGCCTACGGCGAGGCCTTCACATCCGGAACCTACTACCTCGCCTCGGTGGCCGACAAGATCTACACGACCAGCCATCACGGCGGCAACACCTTCATGCTCGGAATCAGCGGCAGCATGCTGTTCCTCAAAGATTTGCTTGACAAACTCGGAGTAAACTACCAGCTCATCCGCCACGGGAAATACAAAAGCGCCGGCGAGATGTATGTCAAGAATGCCCCGAGTCCTGAAAATATGGAGCAGAACCAGGCGATGATCGATTCGATGTGGGAGACAGTGGCCGCAGAGACAGCCGAAAGCAGAGGCGTGAGCGTGGATTCTCTCAACTATTTCATCGACAATCTAACGATCGCGCTTCCGGAGGATATGGTCAACCATAATCTGGCCGACGCGGTCCTTTCTGTAGAGGAATATAAAGAAAAACTCGCGGACCTTGCGGGCAAGGACAGTTACAAGGACGTGAAATTCATTTCGTTCTGTGACTATGCCGCCGCAAAGGCCACACCTAACCTGACCGCCAAGAAAAAGATCGCGGTAATCTACGCCAACGGGAATATCCTTGAGCAGGATGATCCGAACAACATCAGCGGAGACCGTTTCGCGAGCATCATCGCAAAGGTCAGAGCCGATTCGACCGTCAAGGCTGTAGTGTTCAGGGTCAACTCCCCTGGAGGAACAGTGTTGGCTGCCAGCAAGATAAAGGAAGAGATCGACCTCACCAGAGCCGTGAAACCGGTCATCGCCTCTTACGGTGACTATGCGGCTTCAGGCGGCTACTGGATCTCGAACAGCTGCGACCACATATTCACGAACGCCACGACCCTGACCGGCTCCATCGGCGTGTTCTCAGCCATCCCAGAGTTCGGAAAGACCCTGAAGGACATCGCCCACGTCAACATGGTCCCTGTCAAGTCCCACAAGCATTCAGACATGCTTTCGCTGACAAGGCCGTTCGACGCTGAGGAGACCGCCTGGATGCAGGTCTATGTGGATGACATCTACAATAACTTCGTCAGCATCGTGGCCGAGGGACGCGGCATGACTTTCGAGACTGTCGACGAGATCGCCCAGGGACGTGTCTGGACCGGCGCCGACGCTCTGAAGATCGGGCTTGTGGATGAGATCGGGACGTTGGAGGATGCGATTAGATACGCCGCTTCGATGGCCGGAGACGCGGATGTCGAGAATTGGGGCATCGCCAATTACCCGAAACCATTGACCGCGCTGGAGCAATTGCTCCAGCAATTCGGAAAGACCACGAATCCGGAAGAGGCTATGGCCAGCGTGCTTGACGGCACTCCGCTTGAAGGTGTAGCCAAGAATCTGCTCAATTGGCAG
>CAKVBK010000171.1 GCA_934725285.1 uncultured Bacteroidales bacterium
GAGGCCATCAGGCCATTGGTTGAAACCCTCGCGCGTGACGCGCGCACGCGAGGGTGAATCATTGTCAAAGTCAGGATATAGTAAGTCCGGGCAGAAATTGACTCTGCCCGGACTTATTTCATTGACAGACGGCACTCTACAATCTCACGTCTATGAGATTAGGATAATGGTCTGTGAGCTTGATGGTGTATTTCTCCATGATGCAGTCGAAAACCTTGACCTCAGCCTTCCCGCTCGGGTCGAATATCATGCAATGGTCGATCGCTCCGGTGGTCCGGTCTGCTCCGCGTCTGCGGCTTTTCTCTGAATATCCATCCGCCGGGCTGCAGATGTGGTGCCCGTTGTGGTTGTCTCCGTAGACTGTGGCTGCCTTGTAGCAAGGAATATAGCCGCCCTGGATCAACTGCTGGATCGGGACAGAGTCTTCCTCGCAGTTCATGTCTCCCATCACAAAGACAGGAATATCCCCGAACTTGGCCCTGATGATGTCGGCCTCGGCCATCACCAGGCGAATCTGGGATGCTCTGGCCATCGTGCTGCCTGGTTTGGACTTCTCACTCTTCCACCAAAGGTGGGTGCCAATTATGGCGAAGACCTTTCCGTCAGCCTTCCTTTTCAGCACGGCCGATGTGAATGATTTTGAACCGTGGTTGCACCATTGCTCCGGAGTGTATTTGTTGTAGTTGACGTACAAAGGCTCAAGGGTCTTGCTGTTGTAAAAGACAGGGGTGTTGTTCCAGTCCTTCTTGGATTCCCATGCGATTACATAGCCGGACTTCTGCACCAACGGGTAGAATTCGTTGTGCATGTGGCTGGAATATTCCTGGAGAGCGAAGACATCCGGAAGGTAGTCGTTTATCAGGCGCGCGAACTGCGGAGCCCTATGGAAATCTCGCGGATCCTCACCGATTTCCTTCCATTTCGGAGGAATGGTGTCTTTGCTGTAGTCCCAGATGTTGTCGTCAAGGATGCGAAGGTCAGCACCTTCCGCGATCTTGAACTTGGCTTCGAACGCAGGGCTTTTCTGCGCGTAAGCGATTGATCCGCTGAGCAAAAGTCCGAGTGCCAGCGATGAAGTCGTGATTAATCTTGCAATTCTGTTCATTATTCGAGTGGTTTTTCTGTCTGTCCATTTGCCGGGAAAGATTTCCCTTCGCAAAGTTAATCCTTGCTGATCAGAAATCCAATCAGTCGGCCTTGATTCCATAGAGGTCATCGGCGCCGCCGGAAGGGTAGTACGGCATTGAAGGGTCTTCGATCAGAGCGTCAACATTCAGTTTCTGACCAGACATCACGTTGCGCTCAAGGAAAGATTTCTGCAGATCCAGAGTGTAATGCATAAATCCGGCCACAGAGTGGTTGTTACCCGGATAGCGATAGGCTCTGTAGTCAAAGCCGTTCTTGGCGAACACCTTGGCAAGGGCGTCCAAACCGCAGAAGGAATATCCTGCATAATCTATCTCTGAATATGGCACCAAATCATCGTCGGTGCCATGCAGCATCATGATCGGGCAAGGTCTGCGGGCATATTCAAGAGATCCTTTCTTCACCAGCACCGCACCGGCGAAGGACATCACCCCGGCATAGTTGAAATTTTCAGGCAACATGGCAGCACCGGTCGTTCTATTGCAGATCTCATATTCAGCCTGCAATGAAGTGATGGCTCCCGCCGAGGAACCCGCCACCACTATGTTGGAAGGGTCAATATCCAGCTCATCCCCATGCTCGATCAGATAGGATGTCGCGCTGAAAAGGTCTTCCACCGCAATGTGTATCGCCTTGTCCAGCAGTGCTGTGAACTCTGACGCGGACACACCGCGCACTCCCTTCAGCCCAAGCCTGTAATCAATCGCGACAACTCTGTAGCCTGCACCGGTGAGATCTTGGAACCATTCCATAGCCGTCCCGTCACGCCTGTTCCCCTCCATAAATCCGCCTCCGAACACGTAAAGGATTGTCGGTTTCATGCAGCCGTCAATCGCGGTCACACTTCCCTCCGCCGGCCGGTAGATGTCCATGTAGAGTGCGGAAGTGTCTTTCTGTGCGTATTTCAATGTCTTGTTCGGGGGCAATCCCTGAGCGAAGACCGGAGTGCCAGTCAAGAACCAGCACACCGTCAACGTCAAAATTGTTGCAGCTTTATTCATATTCAGAACGCCGGCTTGAAGAGCAGGGTGGCGATCTCGTCAGCGGTGGCGCCACGGAAATAGGTGGAGACGGGCTGGGTGGCGAGGAATGACTGGACTTCGGACTGGTCGTAACGGAGGCCGATCATCTTGGCGGCCAACACATCAGCGGGGGTGTCGAAGAGGAAATCACCGGTGAAATCGAGACGGGTGATCAGGCCGTGGTCCACACGGAGGTTGGCTTCGACTGTGCCGCATGAGAGTTTGGCCTTGCAGTGGAAGTCGGCCTCGTGCGAGTGGCCGTAGATGAAATCCCAGGTGGAGAACTTCTCATCGGCCTGCTTGCGGACCTCGGCGATCTGCTCGTCGGAGAGTGGCATCCGGCCGTCTCCGGCGGAAAGGATTTCCTGGAGAGCGGCCTGAAGCTCATCCAAGGACTTGAACTGAGGAAGGTACTCCTTCAGGTTCGCCACACGGCTCTTGACCGAGGATATTCCTTTAGCCTGCATCTTTGAGGTCGGTGTGTCAAGAACTTTGATAAGAGTGTCAAGATCAACATCGTACATCAGCGTACCGTGGATGATCTCCTGATTGTGGGAGACGCGGCGGGCGTAGCCGGAGA
>CAKVBK010000172.1 GCA_934725285.1 uncultured Bacteroidales bacterium
TGCAGCCGAGGAACATTGCCGTTCCGCAGCCAAGAAGTGTCAGAACCATTGTTCCGATGCACTCAGCGATGTACTTTTTCATAATATAAAAAAATAAAAGTTCACGTTTGTATCGCTAAATTACAAAATAATCATTGGATATCATTGATTTTTCCTAAATTTACAAAAGATAAGAAAACGTTTTTGATTGGAATTGTGATCAGATTCAGAACTATTGATTATTATGGAGACGCACGTTGTTATTATGGCAGGAGGCATCGGCAGCAGACTCTGGCCTGTCAGCACTCCTGAAATGCCTAAGCAGTTCATAGACCTGCTTGGAATAGGAAAGACAATGATTCAGTTGGCGGTGAACCGGTTCCGGCCGGTGTGCGATCTGAGGAACTTTTGGGTCGTGACATCGGCTGACTATGTGGAAATAGTGAAGAGGCAGCTTCCGGAGCTTCCGGCCGCGCATATTCTGGCGGAACCGGAGCCACGCAACACAGCGCCTTGCATCGCATACGCATGCTGGAAGATTGCTTCAGTATGTCCGGACGCCAACATTGTTGTGACCCCGGCGGACGCTTTGATACTTAATGAGCAAGTATTTTCGAACATAATCCGCAAGGCTCTGAATTTCACGGCGGAGGGCAACCGGATAGTGACAGTGGGCATCGAACCTACACGTCCTGAAACCGGGTACGGGTACATATTCGCTGAGGAAAAACGCCCTGAGGATATAGCCAAGGTTCGTGAATTCAAGGAAAAGCCAGATCTTCCGACCGCTAAGGAATATGTGGCCGCAGGGACATATTTCTGGAACGCGGGCATATTCATTTGGACGGCTGGAACCATCGTGGCGCAGATGCGCGCCCATGCGCCTCAGATCGCCGGGGTGATGGACAGGATCGCGGCTTCTTTCGGGACAGACAAAGAGAATGAGACCGTCCGGGAACTGTTCCCGGCATGCGAGAAGATCTCCATTGACTATGCTGTGATGGAGAAATCAGATGAGATATATGTCATTGAAGGCGATCTTGGCTGGTCCGATCTCGGCAGTTTCAGCTCAGTGAAGGCGCACATCCCTTCTCCGGATGATGATCCTGCGCAGGATGGCTGTACGGCTGACCGGGACTGCAAGGGTAACAAGGCTGTCGGAAGGGATGTGCGCCTCTTTGACTGCGAAGGCTGCATCGTCCATGCTGAGGATGCCGGAACTGTCATAGTGAAAGGGTTGGACGGCTACATTGTGGCCGTGAAAGGAGGCAACGTGCTTGTCTGCCCGCTTGCCGATGAGCAGAAAATCAAGGAATATTCGGGAAAGAGGTAGTCTGTTATGAGGTACGTATTCATTGTCCAAGGAGAGGGCAGGGGACACTTGACCCAGGCCATCTCCATGGAAAGGCTTCTGCGTGAGAATGGCCATGAGGTCTCAGCCGTGTTGGTTGGCAAGAGTCCTGCCCGTAAACTGCCGTCGTTTTTCGGCGAGACCATCAAGGCTCCGATAGAGATGTTCGAAAGCTTCAATTTCGTCCCTTCAGCCTCGAACCGTAAGGCAAGTTCTTTGAAAACAGGTCTTTACAATGTGTTGCACGTTGCGGGCTTCATCCCGTCAATCAAGTTCATCTCGCGCCGGCTAAAGGATTTGAGGCCTGATGTCGTGGTCAATTTCTATGACATTCTCGGAACTCTCGGTTACCATCTGAGCCGCCTGAAGTCCCCGATGGTTTGCCTTGGGCACCAATTCCTGTTCCTTCACAAAGACTTCAAGTTCCCCCGCACCGGCTATTCAGGCCACTACGCCCTGAACTTTTTCACGAATATGGTCGCATGGGGCGCGTCTAAGATTCTTGCGCTCAGTTTCAGGTCGATGCAAGACGATCCCGGGCGGAGCATCAAAGTGGTCCCGCCGCTTCTGCGGCCGGCTGTGCTTCGTCTGCGGGCTGCGTCTGGCGTTGATGACCCGTCGGTGCATGACGGCGGGTATATTCATGGATATATGTTGAACGCAGGATTCTCGCAGGATGTTCTGGATTGGCATTCGACGCACCGTGATGTTCCTCTGCGTTTCTTTTGGGACAGAATCGATGAGGCTCCTGTGAAGGTTGTAGATGAGACGCTTTCCTTTTATTATCTGAACGATGAGGAGTTTTTGCGCCAGATGGCCGGTTGTCATGCCTACGCTTCGACAGCGGGATTCGAGTCAGTCTGCGAGGCGATGTACCTTGGGAAGCCCTTGCTGATGGTGCCTTCTCATATAGAGCAGAAGTGCAATGCCTACGATGCCACAGACGGCTATCGGGAGGCAGCTGGTGTGGGAGGCACCGCCTGTGGGAGCCACGCGGTTCCATGTCCGGCAGTAACCTCGGATCGCTTTGATCTGGACCTCTTGCTGCATTTCGCTGAAAATGAATTTGTCGCGGATGAATCCTTCCCTGAGTGGGCTCGGTCGGCGGATTCGGTGTTTTTGAAGGAGCTTACTTTTTTGTAAAATTTCCTCAAAAATATTTGGAGATTTCATCCGAATGCCCTACCTTTGCAATCCCAATCAGGAAGACCGCTTCTTGAAAAGGTTGGAAAGATTCGTTAGCTCAGTTGGTAGAGCACAACACTTTTAATGTTGGGGTCTCGGGTTCG
>CAKVBK010000173.1 GCA_934725285.1 uncultured Bacteroidales bacterium
TGCAGGAATAGCCCTTCTGCTAAGAAAGATGATCCTCTCGGTATGTGGCTAGCTGCACTAAAATTGACGAAGAACCTCTTCGCATCCGTATTCCCGAAATTTGCCAGAAAGAACAGAGCCATATAGCCGACAGCGTTGTCACGATTGGCGGAGATAACCCTTTTATATTCATTGATCATCAAGGTACTGTCCTTATAGTTTCTTCTGCGGAACGATGTGAGCGAATCCAACCGCGCGTTCAAGGAATTGACCTTGTCACTGCCGACCGTGCACCGTCCGTCAGGCCGTCTGCGGATTGTCAATGTACCGCCTTCCGGCACAATAGTAACCTCAACATTGCGTCCCATACTGACATCATAGGATTTGGTGATGTCGGTCGGCAATTCCACAAGGAAACATCCGTTCACGATCGGAACACTCACGCTCTCACCGCTCTGGTAAAAGAAGGTCACTTTCTCAGGAGCGTCTTCCTTATCGAACTCCCCTTTGATCACCGTCTTTTCCTGCGCCATCATTCCAATGCAGGACAAAACCAATGCCGTCAAAATCACAAATCTTCTCATACTGTCATTCATTCATCCGCGAAGACCAACGTTCTTATTGCCAATAGTTCAAACTCCTCTCCTCCTATTGAAAGCAGTCAGAGGAAAACCTATGTAAATCACTTTTTTTCGAAGCATTGTCCTCAACGGCATATTCATAAATACCTCCGGACGCGATGGTAGTAATCTCCGTAGTTGATGTCTTTCCGCGAGAGAAGGAAGCGTTCCTCCTGCAGAATCTGAAGGTGGAACACCACAACGGTGCAGACAACAACGGCCAGATGCAACCAGTTGGCGAAGCACAGCAGCAACCCGATGTAGGTCAGGTCAAAGCCGACAAACGCCGGATTGCGGCTTATGCTGTAAATCCCGGAAGTGACCAGCTCGGTTTTCTCCCCGGAGGCGATCCCCGCCCTCCAACTGTCACGCATCTGAAGCACAGCGGCGGTAAAAAACACTACTCCGAGAGCAGTCAAAACCAATCCGATCCAACCGAACCAGACAGGCAGGAATGAATATCCCGACCATACACTCCACAGCTCCACACCTATAATAAACACAGAGAAAACGGACAGCATCCGCTCAACGGCAAGAGTTCCGAAAGGCTTGTCCCCACGCCCCATCTGATTCGTCCGGATCCCTTGCCTCCTCTGACTCACCTGCTTGATCAGGTAAACTCCGTAAAACACCGCCATCAGTGCGAATGCCACCATTTGAAAAATCCTCATCTGAATTCATCTATGTATATGTCCGTTCACGCCCTGCAAAAATCATACAATCAGAAGCCCAGCATTGAAAGCCACGGTAAGCCAAGCATACACAAAGCCTTATACAATTCTGTCGCCAAGTGCTCCGTCTTAATGTTGTCACGACTGCCCGGGGCATTTTTGAAGACCTGTTCGACCATTTCGCAAGAATCGATTTCAGCGCAATCGGCACAAGTGTTATAACCTTTCTCACGCACACATTTGCGGATCGGACAGAGATCACTGCAATAGAGATACTTAACACCCTCCGTCCGGCATCCCATACAGTTGATATGTTCGGGCTTGACAGGTGCGTTGTTCGCCTCCACCCATTGCTTTGCAGTCCTTTCCCTAAGTGCATCATCATTGTTCAACGTGGCCTTACGGGCATCGCAATTCTCGCAGTCCAGTCCGCAACACGCAATCAAATCTTTCATATTCATCTATTATTTACGTTTCCGCAAAATTAGAGAATGTTATCCGAAACCAGAAACGTTTACGACTGACAATCCGCTTTGACAAGCAGCTATACCTCAACCCCTTACGCAAGCATCACCTGGACAATCACAACGCCCGTCAACAATTTCTCCGGAAAGGATGCCCCCAACAGATCGAATTGCGGACATTCGACTTACTATTGGCGGAATTCCCTTGAACCCACCTTGAAGGACAGTAATCGCAGTTTTCCATTGGCTTTTCATATCTTTGCAAGATGAAAAAGTTAGTTGCCCTACTCGGATTGATTTCATTAGGTCTCGGAATTGTCGGGATTTTTGTACCGGTTCTTCCTACTACACCGTTTCTGCTATTGGCATCCTGGCTATTCCTGAAAAGTTCTGACAGGTTGTACAATTGGCTGATGAACCACCCTCAATTGGGACCGTACATCAAGGACTTTATGCTCTATAAAGCCATCCCTCTGAAAGCGAAAATCATCTCAATCTCAACGCTATGGATCAGCCTTATCTGCTGTACAGTCTTCGTTGCCAAACACTGGGCACTCAGAGTAATGTTCATCCTCATCGCAATCGGTGTAACCATTCATATTCTTTCATTCAAGACAAAATGAAATTGGTATAATGGACCTACGTGAATAGAAAGTCCAACATCACGGATCAAGTCCTAAACTTTCGTTTTTGAGTCCAGCAGAGTACAATATAAAACAATACGAACAAACTTACTCTTGTTCGTAAATCTGTTCGTAATCCTTGTAAGTCCTTGATTTTCAAGACTACTTGCGGAGAGGGAGGGATTCGAACCCCCGGAGCCTCGCAGCTCAACAGTTTTCAAGACTGCCGTAATCGACCACTCT
>CAKVBK010000174.1 GCA_934725285.1 uncultured Bacteroidales bacterium
TCGCATGTGGACGCGGACATTGTGGTCGGAGTTCCGGATTCCAGCCTCAGTGCCGCTTCCGGTTACGCTGAGGCGAGCGGCCTTCCGAGCGAGATGGGTCTCATCAAGAACCGCTACATCGGCAGGACTTTCATCCAACCTTCTCAGGAGATGAGGGACAAGGGCGTGAAGATGAAACTGTCTCCGGTGCGCACCATCGTGAAAGACAAGAGAATAATCTTGGTGGATGACTCGATCGTGCGTGGAACCACATCCCTAAGAATTGTTCGCATGCTCCGCGAGGCCGGGGCGAAGGAGGTTCACATGAGGATCGCCAGTCCGATGATTAAGAATCCGTGCTTTTACGGAGTCGATATGTCCACGCACAAGGAACTCCTTTGCTATTCAAGGAACTTGGAACAGGCTCGTCAGGCGATCGAGGCCGACTCTCTGGCGTTCCTTTCGGAGGAGGGGCTTTTCGAGGCTGGTCACCGCAGCGACCTTTGCCTTGCCTGCTTCAACGGCAACTATCCGACCGCCCTCTACTCCAGCATCGAGGAGGTCAATGAAGAGCACAAATTTTAATGAATATAATTAATAAGGAATATAACTATGGCAGTTGATTACGAGAAGGCCGGTGTGAGCCTCGAAGCGGGCTACGATGTTGTCCGCAGGATCAAGAAACACGTGGCGTCAACCGACAGGCTTGGCGTGATGGGGAACATCGGATCGTTCGGAGGAATGTTCGATCTTTCAAAGTTGAACATCAAGGAACCGGTCCTGGTCAGCGGAACGGACGGTGTCGGCACGAAACTCAAGCTCGCGTTCGCGATGGACAAGCACGACACTATCGGCATTGATGCCGTGGCGATGTGTGTGAACGATGTTCTGGCTCAAGGAGCGGAACCGCTTGTGTTCCTTGACTATGTAGCTCAAGGGAAGACTCGTCCGGAGGTGGTTGAAGCCATCGTGTCCGGAGTCGCGGAAGGTTGCCGTCAGGCCGGTTGCGCCCTAGTGGGCGGTGAGACAGCCGAGATGCCGGGAATGTACGCTGACGGTGAATATGACATCGCAGGTTACACCACAGGTGTCGTTGAGAAATCCAAACTCATTGACGGCACGAAGGTCAAGGCCGGAGATGTGCTGGTTGGAATAGCCTCTACCGGAGTCCACAGCAACGGATTTAGCCTCGTCCGCAAGATTTTCTCCGACAATAATTTGGATCTGTTCAAGGTCTATCCTGAGCTAGAGTCTGACCAGCCGCTCGGTCTTGTGGCACTGACTCCGACCAGAATCTACGTAAAGCAGGTTCTGGATGTCATCCGCAACTGCGACGTGCACGGAGTCGCCCACATTACCGGTGGTGGCTTCGATGAGAACATGCCGAGAATCCTCCGTGAAGGCCAGGGCATCGAGGTTCATGAAGGTTCATGGACAATCCTCCCGATCTTCCGATTCCTTGAGAAGTACGGCAACATCCCTCACAGAGAGATGTTCAACATATTCAACATGGGTGTCGGAATGGTTCTCGCCCTTGACGAGTCCGAGGCTCAGAAGGCCATCGATATCCTTGCCGGTTATGGGGACAAAGCGACCGTCATCGGCCGCGTGACCGACAGGCCTGGTGTGGATATTCGTTTGCTTTAAGCTGTTTTGATTTGTTAGAGATGTTCTTTGAGGTGAAAAACTTTGATAAAGATTTGGTGATTAATTGAATTTCTTTGCAAGGTTTTGAAACCATAGGATTTGGTTCAAATGATTAAAGCTTCAAAATTATGAAAAAATCATTTGCTAAATTAACCGCGGCCATCGGCCCGGCACTGCTCTCGATGCTCGGTTTTTCCGGTTGTGGAGACAACATTTTTGAACAGCGGGATGAGTATGGCACTCCGACCTGTGATTTCAAGGTCGATCTTACCGTTGTGGATGAAAGCGGCAAAGCCATTAAAGGCATCCGTGTGTCACCTTCTGAACGATTGACCTATGACAAGGACACTCTCTACACTGACGAAAACGGCAAGGCGGTCGGCAATTATGACAGAGTCTGGCCGAACAAAGAAGTCAAATTCTATTTCGACGATGTTGACGGAGAGGCCAACGGTTCCTTCAAGCGGGACAGTCTTACGGTCAAGGCTGAGAAACTGAAAGACGGAGACGGCAATTGGTATTCAGGTGAATATTCCTTGAAAGGCACAAAGACTTTGAAGAAGAGCGAGTAACGGATGGACGGAATTTCGATCAGAAGAAGAATCGCGTTGGACATTGCAAGGTCTCTTCGCAAGTCTCAGGAGGAGGAACATCCTCTGAGACAGCTCTTCTGGGAATGCACGCTTCGCTGCAATCTTCACTGCCTGCATTGCGGAAGTGACTGCAAACAGGTTGCCTCCACACCGGACATGCCAAAGGAAGACTTTTTCAAGGTGTTGGATTCCATCGCTGTAAAGACCGATCCACACAAGGTTTTCGTCATTGTCTCAGGTGGAGAGCCAACGATGAGGGCTGACTTGGAGGAATGTGGCAAAGGAATATATTCCCGTGGATTTCCGTGGGGGATGGTGACGAACGGCTTTGGGATGACGAAAGAAAGATTCTCGCGTCTCCTCGGAGCCGGTCTTCA
>CAKVBK010000175.1 GCA_934725285.1 uncultured Bacteroidales bacterium
TCTTCCTTGGAAGAAGCGGTCGAACCTGAAGTTTTTCACTCTCAAACCTTCAAACAAACAAATCAAAACAGCTTCTTATAGCACAATAATGAATATGAAAGGATTAGCAATTAAGAGCGTGATGATGGCAACATTGCTGTCTCTGCCGTTGGTTTTAAGCGGCTGCAATGAAAACAAGAACAAGCAGACCACTCCTGTGGTGTATTTCACAAAAGACATCTCTCCGGAGAGTCTTGTGAAACTGTATGAGGCGTTGGGCGTGGAGGCGCAGGGAAAAGTGGCCGTGAAGATCTCCACCGGTGAGTCTGAGAAATCCAACCATCTGAGGCCGGAGTTCATCGCACCGCTCGTGCACAAAGTAGGCGGAACCATAGTTGAATGCAACACCGCATACGGCGGGAACCGCTGCAACACCGAGGACCACCTCAAGGCGATCGCTGAAAGGGGCTACGACAAGATCGCTCCGGTGGACATTATGGATTCCGAAGGCGAGATAAAGATCCCTGTGAAGGATGACAAGTGGATCAAGTACGACATAGTCGGCTCACACATTGCCAATTACGACTTCATGATCGACCTGTCGCACTTCAAGGGGCACGCTATGGGAGGATTCGGCGGTGCTTTGAAGAACGCATCCATAGGTGTGGCTTCCAGAAACGGGAAGGCCTACATCCACACTGCCGGCAAGGCTGAGGACTACAAGCTTCTTTGGCAGAACCTTCCAGAGAAGTGGGACGAAAGCCCTGAGGGCAACACTCCGTTCATCGAGTCGATGGCCGCAGCGGCCCAGGCTGTAAATGATTATTTCGCGGCCAAAAAGGGTATTATCTACATCAACGTCCTCAATAACCTTTCGATAGACTGCGACTGCGACGGCGCTCCTCACAGACCGACCATCAAGGATATCGGTATGGCCGCGTCGCTCGACCCGGTTGCCCTTGACAAGTTCTGCCTCGATCAGGTTTTCAACCTCCCTCAGGACAAGGACAACGACACTCAGGCCCTTCTCGACAGAATCAGTCAGCGCCACGGCACCCGCATCGTCTTCCGCGCCGAAGAGATGGGGCTCGGTTCCACTGAATATGTAGTCAAGGACATAGACTGAAAGCCCGCAGAGGCCAAGTAATTGACACATATCGAAAAAAACGCCACTCTCCTCTAACAATAACCAGTGTAGAGGAGGTGTCTTGGGTATCACTTTGCCGCGATGATGTAGAAACATGAGGAGGAGAGGAAGTTGCGTAGGAACGGGATGTGGTCGAGGCCAAGGCGCAGGCGGGTCGGGCGGAGGTGGAACTTGGCCTTGTAATGCGGGCTTATCAGCCACAGCTTGCGCTCAACGATTTGAAAATCTGTTTCTTTACACAGGCGCTCGAACTTCTCGGGTGTCATCTTGGAGCGCTTGATGCTCAGCAGTTCCTCGATCTTTGCGGGATCTTCCTTGAATATTCTCAAGTAGCCTTTGTAAAGGCTGGTCGGCAGGAGGTGCATAAACGGAACTTTGGAGCAGACGCCGCTCCGGCAGATCTGCTGGTGGCCGCCGAACGGCATCTGCCATGCCGGGAATCCGAAGAACACGATTCCATCGGGCTTCAGGAACTTCTTGATGCCGGAGAAGAACGCCGGTTTGTCCTCCGGCTCAATGTGCTCGATCACGTCGTGGATCAGGACGATGTCGAAACGGTCATCGCGAGCGGGCATATTCAGAAAATTTCCGCTGATGAACTCGCCGGGCATATTCCTCGCCGCGAAATATTCCTTTGCGTGCTCTATCTTGTTGGCAGCCAGATCTATGCCCGTCACTGAACAGCCAGTCTCGGCAAACGGCAGAAGGTTTCCGCCCTCGCCGCAGCCTATCTCCAAGACCCGTGTCCCGCCCCCGATGCTCTTGAATTTTCGAAGATAGTCAATGTAAAATTCCCTGGAAGTCTGTGCCAACTCCCTGAAATACCGTTCTCTGTCCGTGTGTCGCTCCTGCATCTAATACATATTAACAATATCAAACTAGCAATTAACGAACCATTAAAAGGAAATTCATATATAATTACATTTAATTATGTATATTTGCATACTAAAACAATTTAAGTGACAAGCCAATTTATGAATTATTCTACTCACAGAGAAGTTTCAGTGAAGATGATTTCAACAACGAGGCATTTACTGATACTTCCATTATTCTTAGCCTTGTACTCTTGTGTGTCGGATTATAGCCAATGTAATGATTACTCCACACCTAATGAAGAAGAGTGCCTTTTGACTGTGGATGAGGCACGTAATATTTTTGACAATTCGATAGAAGAATTATCAAGAGTGTCAACTGATTATAAATTTAGCCGTATTTGCTTAAACCAAGAAATTCTAACGGCTAATTGGGCTAAAACAGTTAGATATTATGATTTCAATTCAGGTAATGACAACATAGAATCCTCATTCTTGTCGAAATATCGCCTTCAATTTTATGTAAAGGACCATTCTGGAAGAAAAAAATTATTAGATAGCTAACAACGGATTCTTGTAGTACGTAATAGGATAAGTGGCGGAGATGGTTCATTTATTATGACAATCGTTGCGGATCAATCTTATACGAATG
>CAKVBK010000176.1 GCA_934725285.1 uncultured Bacteroidales bacterium
TGCAATCAGTTGATTTCAGCCGGGCATAGGGTTGAATATGGCGGCCTTAAGACGGGTGATTTCAAGATTGATGGAGATATTATTGTTGAGGTTGGTGGTGCGGACAAAGGGTACGACCAAATAAAGAGCGAGAATAACGCATACATAGCTGCGGATGACATAGAATCGACATTTTTCCGTAAGATTCCGCTTTGGGCTTTCGGCTGTCTGTATTAGAAGAGATGGAAAAGGATCGGCTTCATGTGCGAATATATTCACAGACCCGGAAACCGTAATTTGTGAATTTTTGCCTAATTTTGGGTAAATGTGTGAAATGAATTGACTGTTATGAGAAAACTGTTGAGCATATTCATTCATTTTCTTCCCGCTTCTTCAGTCAGATAGCACCGCTATCCTCCTTGGAAGAAGCGGTCAAAACTGAAGTTTTCCACTCTCAACCCAGCGCCCGAACCGAGTGCAATCGAACTTGTTCGGTTTGCCGAGGTGAGTAGCAGGGAAAGAGCTTGCTCTTAACCTTCAAACAAACAAATCAAAACAGCTTCTTACCTTTTGTAATTTCACCTGCAAAACCAATTGTCAATATTAATCTCCACAAAAGCTTCCCTTATTTGTTCTCTCAGATCTTTTGGAAGAGCGTCATAGACACACAGGAGGGTGATGAAATATTTCCGTGGAACTGACGAGAAGTTCATCATTCCGATGCGGTCGGTGCCTGAAACCTGCAAGAGCAATCCGGTAAAGTGGCTGTTCATCGGGGCGTGTAAATCCTATCAGACGAACTACGAGTGCAAGGCTCCGGATGGACGGTTCTACGGCTGCCTGTCCTATGTGATGGCGGGCAGCGACGTTGATCTTTCAAAGGATCATTACTCCGATGTGCTGGCTCGATGGTCGGAATCCTTGGAACGGATTGTCCGCTATCCGCAAGAGATTGACGCAGAAGGAAATCCTTGTGGTGTCTCTGCGAGGGAACGCTCCAGCGCGGCCACGGAGCATGTCGAAGAGCACTCTACAGAAGGAAATAAATCCGACACAATACTCTGAATATGACCGACGCAGACTACATAAGAGGTTTTCCGGGACAACGACGATCGTGTGATCGGGCAGTTCTACAAAAAGCACAGGCAAGCCTTCCTCGCCTTCTTCAAGCGCACATATTCAAAAGATGACGCTTACATAGCTGAACTGTTTCAGGACTCGTGCGTCAAGCTTTGGCGCAATGTGCGGGACGGGAAACTCACGGAGCAAGGGCTTGAAAGCACATTGACTACCTACCTTTTCTCCATTGGCAAATATACGATGATGTCAAGAGACCGTAAGGCAGGTAAATGTACTGAATATCAGGGACCCATTGATGGCCTCGATATGTTGGAGGAAGACTCGGAGGAAGCATCGCGCCATAAGGAGCTTCTGGACTTTGTCTGTCGTATGGTCAGCACCCTTAAGGCTCCGTGCGACAAACTGCTTGCAGCGCAGTACTGGGACAGGCTTTCCGGAGCCGAGGTCGCAAAGAGACTTGGCTATAACAGTGCCGATTCGGTCAAATCCCAGAAATTCAAGTGCATTCGGAAACTCAGAGCATTGGTTGACAAGTTTAAGAAATTACAAGCGAAATGACGACGGACATGGAACGAAATGACAGAATTGATGAATATCTCATCGGAGCGATGCCCGAAGACGAGAAGGCGGCCTTTGAGAAGGAGCTGCGGGAGGATGAGAACCTTCGCGGCGAGGTTGACGCCCGGCGGATCATTGCCGAAGCTGTTCAGACAGTCCATCTGAAGAATATGCTCGCGGATGTCGAGGCAGACTTTCAACGTAAGCGCATCCTGCGCAGAGTGATCACATGGACATCTTCCGCCGCCGCATCCATAGTCATCATCCTGTCCGGCTATTCCGTCCGGCAGTCCAATGCCATCAAAACCGTCGGAGGCGAGTGTTTCTCCGAGCTGACGCCTCCGGTCTCCCGTGACGGCAACTCGCTTGACAGTCTTCTCACACTGGCATATTCACAAATCGCTGCCAATGAATATCCCACAGCAGCATCCGCTCTTGCCGAGGCCCGTCTCATGATTGAGGAAGGCTTTAGGGTTCCGGTGGACGATGAGGAGTCCCGTTACCGTCACGCCCTTCTCCGGCGGCACCTCTACGAAGTCGATTGGCTTGAGGCCATCACCTTGATGAAGCAGGGCCGGCACAGAAAGGCACGCCGTCTGCTTGAATCCATTGCAGACTCACAGAGTCCATACTCGGGGAAGGCACGTGAAATACTGTCCCTTGTTTTTGGTGCAAAAGGCTGATCTTCGCGCCCGGATTGATATGCTTGCATCCTAATTGACATCATTATAATCTTGGGCTGGACTCCCGCCCGACCTCACTGCGCCGGAAATCTGCGGCGCCGTTTCGAGGGTGCTTCTTCTCTGGAACACGGTGTCTCCGAAATCGTCATGTAAGGCTTCGAGGCGCTGAGGAAGAAAGGATCAGAGTCCTTTTTCGAGTATCTCAAGGCACATGCGGCTGTTGTGGTAGGGGCATTTCCAGAAGCCAGCGCGGTCGTCGGTGGTGTTGGGGGTGCCAT
>CAKVBK010000177.1 GCA_934725285.1 uncultured Bacteroidales bacterium
GTTGTGACGGGCTTCTTCACCGCTGATCTGTAAATGCTCATAGTTTCAATTCTTTAGTTGTTCTTGGAGATCTCGACCTTGGCCCCGTCCTTAAGGCTGGAGCTTCCCTTGGTGGCGACAATGTCACCCTCGTTCAAACCTTCGAGAATCTCATAATACCTGTCGAAATGGCGCCCGATCTTGACGATGACGCTGTTGACAGTGTTGTCGGCACCTACGACATAGACGCTTCTCTGGCCGGAGCCCTGCATCTTCACTACAGCCTCGTCAGGAACGATGATGCTGTTGTTCACACCGAACTCAACCTTGACCCTTGCGAACATGCCAGGGCGAAGGGTTCTGTCGGAGTTGCCCACAAGGACCTCGGTCGTGAATGTGTGGCTGGTCGGATCTATAGTCGGATAAACCTTGTTGACCTTGCCGGTAAATGTTCTTCCAGGGATGGCGTCAGCGGTGATCTCCACCTGATCGCCTTTCTTGACTTTCGTGTAGTCTGACTCTGAGATTCCTACCAAAAGCTTCACAGGAGTGATCTGCTGGACCACAAAAATAGGCTGTCCGGAATAGAGGTCTCCCTGATCGTAGTTCCTTGCGGTGATGACTCCGCTGATAGGTGAGCGAAGCCACGTGTTTTCCAGCAGGTTGTTGTAAGACCTGCGGCTGACCTTCCATGCCATCTCGGCGGCGTCAAAATCAGACTTGGAGACACCGCCTTCCTCGTAAAGACTTCTCAAGCGGCTCAGCTCCGTCGAGTCATTGACAAGTTTGAGCCTTGCCTGATCCAACTGGGCCGCATCCATCTCGGCGAGCAGCTGATTCCTGTTCACAAAACTGCCGACATCTACTTTGATGGTCTTGATCCTGCCGCCGGTCTGAGGCGCGATGTTGTTCACGGCAAAAGCCTCCACGGAGGTTGAATATACTTCCGTCTGAGGGACTTCCTGCCTCACCGCCGTGGCGGTCGCGATCAAAGTCGCCCTTTCCTCAACATTCTGAGCAGCGGATGCGTTGTCGGCTTTCTTGCCGTTTCCGCAAGAGGCGAGAAGCGCGGCGGCTGAGACAAAAGCCATTGTTCTGATAATCTTGTTCATATTCTTAATGTTTTATTTTTTACATGTTTTCGAGATCGACATCTCCCTTTTCATCGATGAAATCGTAGCCGAGAGTCTTTTCAAGATTGGACTTGGCGACAACGAAATTATAAACAGCCTGTGACTGTGCCAGACTGGCCTGCGTCAATGTGAGCTGCGCATCATTCAGTTCCGTGATCGTGCTCTTGCCGACCTTGTAGGACTTGGCGGCAATGTCGTAGGCCTTCTGAGCCAGAGCAACTGCCTCTGTGGCGGAATTGAAGCTGTTCATATTCGTCTCCATCGTGTTGAGATACTGACGGATGGCGATCTTGAGTTGCCTCTCGGTCTCGATCCTCTGGAGGTCAAGCTGAGCGGCCTGGACTTTTGTCTGGCGCACATCATAATGCCGCTTCCCGCCGGAAAAGATCGGGATGGACAGACTCACACCGACGTAGGAATATGGAGACCATTGATATTCACTGAACTTAAAGTCATTGGTCATCGCGATCATGCTGTAGGAGAAATTAGCGGCAAGGGTCGGCAGGTAAGCGGCCTTCTGCATCCGGACAGAGGAAGCCAGCTGCTCGGCCTGGATTGCAAGTTGACGCATGGTCGTGTTGTACTCCAAAGAAGGGTCGCTGTTCTCATTGATGTCCCTGAACATCTCCTGAGAGAAATCCTCCAGAGAACCGGACACATCGATATTCCTGTCCAGATCAACACCCATCACAGCCTTAAGCTGCCAGAGAGCGAGAATCACTGAACTTTCCGCGTTGTAGACGTTAGGTATGGCGGCGGCGACAGTTGACTTGGCCCTTGTATATTCAAGTTCCGAAGCCTTCTGGGCATTGTAGCGCTTCTCTGTCTGACCGAAGTTGTCGACAGCGTTCTCATAGACATCTTTATAGACATTAAAGGCCTCCTTGGCCAGAAGCACGGCATAATAGGCCTGCTTTACCTGAGTGACCATGTCCAGCCTTGAGGAACGGGCCTTCTCGACAGCAAGGTCAACTCCTTGACCGGAGATCTTGATGCTCTCCCAAAGCTGGGCGTTGACGATAGGCATCGAGGCGGACACACCGTAATTATAAGTGTTCCAACGACCTACGGCGAAGCCGCCACTGTTGGAGCTACTTTCACCGGAATCTATTTTAACCGGATCCATTCCGGCTTTATCCGACAATTCATTGATTCTCACGATGTACGGAGCGAGGGAACTGAGCATTCCCAGACCACCGCCCTCATCATCAGAACCGCTGTCGGAATCCATGTACATCATCTGCTTCTTGATTGTTCTCTGATAGGCTCCCGAAGCGTTGATCTGCGGGAAGAGTGATGAATATGTCCCCTTCTTGGCATATTCAGTGCGCTGTATTTCCTTGTCCGCGACCTTGACCGCGACATTTTCGCTCAGGGCGATCTGCAACGCATCATTCAATGTCAGAACGACTTTGGCCGTGTCCTTGGGAGACTCCTTTGGAATCGTGTCATTCCGGTACTGAGC
>CAKVBK010000178.1 GCA_934725285.1 uncultured Bacteroidales bacterium
ATGGTGAAGATATTCTGCCCCGAGTCTTTTTCACATCCGCAGAGAAGGATCGAGAAAAACAGGATGATATTCCGTATTGATTTGTGAGTCAGCATATTCGTTAAAGTTTGAAATTCAACTCCATTCCGAAGTACGGCAGGACGGAGCGGCGTGTGAGGATGCCCATGTTCGTCCTGTAGTCAGGGGAGACATCCAGAATCTTGTTCACGAACAGAGCGCAGGCGATCTTGTCATGGTAGATCTTCTTAGTCGCCTTGAGGTTGATGTTCATGCTGAACGGCACCCTGAAATAGACGGACATCGAGGGGGTATATTCCCGGATCATCTGGGCAAGGATGCCATTGGCGGCGGATTCGTCCGTGAACGGGTGGCTCTCCAGATTCTTGTCGATGTAGGACAGTGGCTGCGGATCTCTCGGCAGGGTCTGCCGTCCGGTGAACCATTGGCATTGAAAGGAGGTCGAGAAGATCATCCCGAGCCTCGGGATCTGGGTGTCGAACATGAAGTTCGTGTTGAAGACCTCACGCAGGAAACCATCCGTGTCCTTGTAATAACCTACATAAGGGTAAGTCTTGCCCGCCACGACCACCGACGGCCTGTAATATGTCGGCTGACTGTTGCTGTACCTTGTCCTGAACCAGGCGCCGCTGACGGTGAGTTTTGTCCTTATCGACCGGATTCTCGGAGTCGAGAGGGTAAACTCAACTCCTTCCTTGAGGGTGCGGCTGCCGTTCGTGTTGAATGAATATCCCACCAGAAGAGTGTCCGGAATCCAAGGAGTGGTCTCTGTTGAGGGAGGGCTGGTCAGGGTGCTCTTGTCGATAGTCTCCTCCTGGTAATCCTTGTAGATCACGCGTGTGAACTCGCTTGAGTACCTGAATCCGGAAGTCATATCCTCTCTGAAATAGTCGATATTGAACGAAAAGTCATGCCCGGCCTGGACATCGGCGGCGATCTCCCATTTGAAATTCCTCGCCGCCTTGAGATTGAAGTTTGTCGGGTCGATTTTCATCACATAGACGTTGATCCTCCGAAGATTCTCTTCGACCGGCCAGTAGTTCATCTGGGTGATGTCGTAGTAGATCGGGTCCGGGTAAAGCTGATCCATCGTCGGGAATTTTGTGTGCCATCCGGCTCCGCCGGACAGCCCGACCTTAATGTCCTTTCCGAGAGCCTTCTCCAATCTGAGGTTCAGCCTTGGATCGAAGTACGGCTTGAGATTGACGGAATATTCCTTGCCCGCTCCCGCCATCGCCGCGACCCTCACTCCGGCGAGCCATTCGGCCTTGAATCCGTTTCCGAAAGTCAGGACTGAATTGTCTTCTATGAAAGCCGACATCTGGTGCGTGGCAGGAATCTCGGAATAGTTCCTCGGGCGGACGTTCATATCCACGGAGAACGGTCTCTCCGGGTCGAATATAGTACCTTTGCCGAAGTTCTTGTTGACATTCCACTGGGCACCAACCTTGAGTGTGTTTGTCGTGTTCCCGAAATCCTTGCGGAACTTCGCCGTGCCGTTGAGGTAGGCGTAGAACGGCTTGCCGTCGACCTTAAGCGTAGCCTCGTATTTGTAAGGCACTATCGTTACATCGAACTCACCTTCGGACAGACTGGTCGAAAGGGGAGTGGGAGCGCCGAGCACGACATATTTCCATCTGTCAATCAGATCTTTCTCGTAGGTAAGGGAACCTGTGATGCCAAAGCTCTGGAAGAACGATTTCAGGCTTTTGCTCCGGACATTATATTCCCCGCCCAAAGCGAAGCGGCTGTAGTTGGACTTGTAGGTCTCGATCGGGCCACAGTCGCCGAAGTCGAGATTCTTGTCGGATTTTTGGTTGTCGAATGAACCGGTGTAGTCGAGGCTCCAGCTGAGGGTTCTGACATATTCCCCGGTCCATGTCTTGCCGATTCTGTAGCTCCCGGTGAGCCGCTTGTAATTCTGCCTTGTGTTGCGTGGATCCGCTCTGGAATCCAGGAAATTGCCGCTGAAATTCATCGTCAGCTTGTCGGTCTTGCCCCACTCCAGATCTTTGCCGAGGTAGAAGAGCTTGCTCTTCATGTCTGCCTTGAAGCGGACTCTGGTGTTGTTGCCGCCCTTACGCCGCTTGATGTTGACAAGACCGCTGGTGAGGTCGCCATATTCAACGGAAGGGATTCCGCGGATGATCTCGACGGATTCCACGTCTTCCGTGGTGATGGTCCTCATATCGACTCCGGCGTTGACGAACGATGAGCCGTAGTTGCTGAAAGCAGGGGTGGTCTGGAGGTTCGCGTCGTTGTTGACCGGAACTCCATCGATCAGGAAACGTGTGCCAAGGGAGGAAGTATTGTAATTCTCCCCGGCGACCGCAACCGCCCTCAGGTTGATTGTGTTCGGTGCCAGGAATGAGGGATCTACGGAACGACCTCCTGGAAGCAACTCAAGCAGGTCGGTGAAACTGGAAGGCTGGATGTGTGCGATCGCATCCTGCCCGATTCGTGACGAACTTGTCAGCCCGTGGCTTTCCGTCGCCGTCACCAC
>CAKVBK010000179.1 GCA_934725285.1 uncultured Bacteroidales bacterium
GACTGCGGCATCAAGGCCAACGAGAAGGTTGAATATGCCGCCACGAAGGGAATTGACGTCATCATCTGCGACCATCATCTTCCGGAGGACACGCTTCCTCCGGCAGTGGCAGTCCTGGATCCCAAACGTGAGGATGACACCTATCCGTTCGATGACCTGAGCGGCTGCGGAGTCGGCTTCAAGCTTGTGCAGGCATATTCGCAGAAGTATGGCATTCCGTTCGAGACTTTGATTCCGCTTCTGGATCTGCTGGTGGTCAGCATCGCCGCGGATCTTGTGACAATGGTGGGTGAGAACAGGGTTCTGGCCCACTTCGGCCTCAAACAGTTGAATGAGAATCCACGCAAGGGTCTTCACGCTATGGCGACGCTCTCGAAGCTGGAACTCGGCCATCTGACGATTGACGACATCGTGTTCAAGATCGGCCCGAGGATCAACGCCGCCGGAAGAATGGAGACCGGCCGTTTGGCCGTTGAACTCCTGACCGCTTCCGACGACCACACCGCCACAATGATCGGCGAGAAGATCAACGACAACAACAACGACCGCAAGAGCATCGACCGTGAGATCACCCAGGAGGCTCTTGAGATGGTTCAGAACGGTTCGGCTCTGTCAACAGACGCCGCTACAATAGTTTACAATCCGACTTGGAACAAGGGCGTTGTCGGGATTGTGGCATCGCGCCTTGTCGAGGCGTTCTACAAACCGACTATCGTGCTGACAAAATCGAACGGATTCATCACCGGATCGGCCCGCAGTGTCGCTGGTTTCGACCTGTATGAGGCCATCGAGAGTTGCGCTGACCTGCTTGAGAACTTCGGGGGACACGTCTATGCAGCCGGCCTGACACTGAAGGAGGGCAATCTGGAGGAGTTCGTGAGCAGAATCGACAAGTTCATCTCCGAAAAGATCACCGAGGAGATGCTCACCCCGATGACCGACATCGACGCCAAGTTGGAGTTCAGCCAGATCACCCCGAAATTCTTCCGTCTCCTGAAGCAGTTCCAGCCTTTCGGCCCCGGCAACACCAACCCGGTCTTCCTGACCGAGAATGTCTCCGACGGCGGCAACGGCCGCAAAGTGGGAGCCGGTGGTGTCCACATGAAACTGGACCTCATCGACGAGAAACAACCGTTCCATCAAATCCCCGCCATCGCCTTCAACATGGCCGAGTTCTACGACTACATCAAGGCCGGCAACCCATTCGACATCTGCTACTCCATCGTCGAGAACTACTACCGGGGCAACACCACCCTTCAGCTCCGCATCAAAGACATCAAGGAGCGCGACGAGTTTATTTAGGAATAGTCCTATCAGAACTGTGGATGTTGCGTTCGTTATCGCATTAATCACTACCTGTCCAGTGTGAGATGTTTCTCTCGTTATTTAGCTGTGCTGGATAACTGATTGAATATCACAGAGATAGTGATTTGCCTTTAGCCGATATTAACTAAAGGTGTATGTCTTATTATTTGATATTCAAGATGTTGTGCTCCACGGTCTCTTTGATGAGCGTGGCGATTCGGGCGAAAGTCAGGCCGTCGATGTCGATGATGTGGTGGGCTGTGGCAAGGTACTGTGGGGAGCGGGCCTGCATCAGGGATTCGATGCGGTGGCGGAGGGCTTCTTTTTCGCTTGAGGTTTCAGTTGACGGCACTTCGGCAGGCTCAGCGACCATCTCTGGTGCTTTATAGGTAATATTAACAGGCTCAGCGACCGTTGTGTAGTGGTTCGGTGAGTTTCCAGACCAGTCGCTGAGCTTGTCGAAGCGAGCCGTCTGGGCGGAACTGAGCATCGGGCGCCCTTCGGAATGGCCTTCAAGGTTATCAAGGAGGGTGTCGGTGGTGGCGCGGAGATAAAAGCACTCGGTGTGCCGGCGTATCAGCTGCCGGCATTCCTCGGAAGTCGCGGTGCCGCCTCCGAGGGAAATGATGGCGCGGGGGCGGGCGGGATTACTGAATATCTCCTCAAGGGCCTCACGCTCCATCCGACGGAAAGCCGCTTCACCATATTCACTGAATATTTCGGGAATATCCTTGCCCTGCTTTTCTTCAATGTATGTGTCCAGATCGATCAGGAGGCATTCCGGGAGCAGCGTCGCGAGGATTTTCCCGACACTGCTCTTGCCGCAGCCCATAAAGCCTGTTAGGGCAATATCTTTCTCCTTGCAGGACATTAGCATTTAAATAATATGTAGGAGAATAACCATTAATTACATTTACTGACAGCAACTTTCATTGTGTAAAGGCATGGGCACCACTTTGCGGAGTGAATGGTGCCCATCCTTGAATTTTAGAACAACGTCGGTTCGTCTATGTCGCCGATGTCCGGAATATCCCCGGAGCCGAGAAGGTCTGCGGCGCTGGTCTGGCCTTCATCGTTGAAGGTTGGCTTGGCAGTGTCTGAAGCCTCTTGAACGCCAGATTCATCATCCATGCCATCAATGATGTCCAACGGCTCGTCCTCGATGTCGTCCTCCGGCTTGTGCAGAGGCTCGATGAACTTCACCTCCTTG
>CAKVBK010000180.1 GCA_934725285.1 uncultured Bacteroidales bacterium
GCTCCGATGTCGGTTGTCATGTCCAGAGGCGTTCCCTCGAAATGGTCTCTCATGGCGTCGGCCACATTCTTGACGGAAATCTTTCTGGCAGGCTTCACGAACAGAGGCATCCTGTGGCTGAGGTCCTTGCCGGTGATGTAGTCATGGTAGGCCGAGGCAGGCTCCGTGATGGTCTTGCCGTCCTTTTCGTAGGTGAACTGTCCGTCGCAGAGGATGTTGAATGCGCTCCATGCTCTTGCGTCGCAGCCTCTCACGGTGCCGAAATCGGCAGGGCAGTAAGCGGCGCTGAAGTCGAAGTCCTCGTCCTTGCCGTCAAAGTAGCCTTTCTCCCTCGCGAACGAGATCACATCCGGGGCATAGAGGCAGTTCTGTGGATCGTTCAACGGGAATGTCTGGATCCTGGCCTGGTTGGCGTGGGAGCAGATGTATCCGTCCGGAATCCTTCTGGCCACCCAGACGAATCCCTTGCGGATGTTCTTTCCGTCCTTCATCTCGCAGCCCTTTCCGATGAGGTCCATGATCCAAGCCTCGTCCTTGTCCGCTATCGAGAATGTCTCGCCTTCCGAGGCGTAGCCATATTCATTGGCCAGATCCACGATGACCCTGATCGCCTCCCTTGCTGTGCGGGCCCTTTGCAGGGCGACGTAGATGAGCGAGCCGTAGTCCATTATGGCGGTGGTGTCCTCCAGCTCCAGCCTCCCGCCCCATGTGGTTTCGGCTATGATGAGCTGATGCTCGTTCATATTCCCGACTGTCTTGTAGGTGTGCGCCACCTGTGGGATCTGTCCCATCGGCTTGTAGGAGTCCCAGTTGACGATGTCCCGCATCGAACCGGCTTTCCAGTCCGCCGCCGGATGGAAGTACAGCTCACCGTAGAGGACGTGCGAGTCCGCAGCGTATGAGATGATGTTCGAGTTGTCGATGCTGGCTCCTCTTGTCACGATGATGTTGGTGCAGGCTTCAGCCCTGAAGCTTGCCGTGAGCACGCCGATGGCGGTCATGAGTGCGAAGAAGGTCGAATTCTTTGCCATTTTGTGATTAACGTATTATTGTTTAATTTTGTTACTTATATTAATAAAGTGTAAAGATATGAAAAATATTTTTCTTGTGGTTGTATGCCTTATCTTTTCGACGTTGACTGTTTTCGCCCAGCAGAACCCGCCCAGCCCGGAAGAGCAAGAGAAAAAGTTGGCCGAATATATCCAGAAGGAGGTTGAACGCCTGGAGATGACCTTAAAGCTGGAGGATTGGCAGGTCTTCTATGTGGATTCGATCATGAACCACGATTACAGAGCCATGCAGGAAGAGATGAACAAGTTGTCTTCCGCCAAGGTCTCCAATTATGACATCTACACGAGGACCAGCGACAAGTGGGCCGAGAATATTTACGTTGCCTTTCGTAAAGTCTTGAATGACAGCCAGTGGGAAAAATATTTGAAGAGTGGGGCCGCGCGTGACAGGAAAGCCCGTGAAAAAAGAAAGGCGAAGATGGAAAAGTCTTCTGCCAAACTGCCGGAAAATGATTAACTTTGCATGTATATTTCGGAAATATTATGAAAGAAGAGATCGAGAAACTGCTCGCGCATGTCAGCGAGTTGAATTGCAAGACCGCCAAGGAGGTAGAAGAGGCCCGTGTGCGTCTTCTCGGCAAGAAAGGTGAGATCACCAAACTGTTCGAGGAGTTCAGAACTTACGGCCCAGATCTAAAGAAGGAGTTTGGACGCAAGATCAATGAGCTCAAACAGGCAGCGCAGTCCAAGATTGACGAATTGAAGGAACGTACCGCCTCTGAGGGTGTGTCAGAAGGACCGAAGGAGGATCTTTCTATGCCGGGCGTGCCGTTTGAGCTTGGCTCAAGACATCCGGTGTCGATCGTTCGTCAGGAGATCGTTGACATATTCAGAAAGTTCGGCTACGATGTCGCGGAAGGTCCGGAGATCGAGGATGACTACCATGTGTTCGAGGCGTTGAACTTTCCTCTGAACCACCCGGCGAGGGATATGCAGGACACTTTCTTTGTGTCTGCAGGTCATCCGAATCCGCTTTTGCTGCGAACCCACACCTCTTCCGTTCAGGTTCGCGCCATGGAGACGATGAAGCTTCCTATCCGTGTGATCTGTCCGGGACGAGTGTTCAGGAACGAGGCTATCTCCGCCCGCGCTCACTGTATCTTCCATCAGGTCGAGGGCCTTTACATTGACGAGAACGTCACGTTCGCCGACCTCAAGCAGGCTATTCTTCTTTTCGCCCGCGAGATGTTCGGCCCGGACACCCAGATCAGGATGCGTCCTTCTTATTTCCCGTTCACCGAGCCTTCGAGCGAGATTGACGTGAGCTGCAACATCTGCCACGGCAAGGGCTGCAACATCTGCAAGGGAACCGGTTGGCTGGAGATCATGGGCTGCGGAATGGTGGATCCGAACGTCCTTGAGGCTTCGGGAATCGACAGCAAGAAGTACAGCGGATTCGCTTTCGGAATGGGTCTGGAGCGTATCGCGATGCTCAAGTGGCAGGT
>CAKVBK010000181.1 GCA_934725285.1 uncultured Bacteroidales bacterium
GTGTAAAATAACTTTTTCATAATCTATTAATATCCAGGGTTCTGCTTAAGATTACCGTTAGCGTTCAGCTCACCGGATGTGATAGGATACAGATTGAAGTGATCGTCAACCGCCTTTCCGGCCTGGACGCCACCCTTGAACTCCCAAAGGTACTTGTCAGTGGTGAAGAGACCGAACCTGATGAGATCCTGACGGCGGAAGCCTTCGTAGTAAAGCTCACGTCCGCGCTCATCGATGATGTTGTCAAGAGTGAGGGCGATGCTGCCTACTCCGGCTCTGGCGCGTACAGCGTCAAGGTAGTTCTGTCCCTTTGTCTTGTCAGCGGCTCCACGGGCCGCGCACTCGGCGTACATCAGGTAAGCGTCAGCACTGCGGAAAACAGGCCAGTCAGTGTCCACGAAACCATCGGCCTGAGCCTTGCCGCCATCGTGGTTCACATTCAGGAATTTCATTGACTTCCAACCGTTTGACCAACTGTCAGACTCACGACGGATGGCATCAATGTATTGGTCGAACTCCTCACCTTTGTAGAATGTCGCCCTAAGGTCATTATCCTCAAACTTGCTGGTGAATGCACCGGTCATTGAGAGACCACCCCAACCGGAAGATATTCCGATGGCAGCGGCATCCATGTTGCCACCCGTGCAACCGAATACAAGATAGTTGGTCGCGCCATAAGACTGTACAAGGATACCGTCCTGCTCAACAACGAAGATGATTTCGTCACCGTTGTAGGTTGTGTTGGCGGTCCAAAGGTGGTTGTCAGCGGTGAAAAGTTCCTGCCATGCGCTGTACTTGCCAGCACTCGTGGTGTGGAGAGGATATTCACTGATTATTTTCTCGCAGACAGCAGCGGCTTCCGTGTACATTGCGGTGCCTTTCCAAACCTCAGCGTTGAGGTAAAGCTTGGCAAGGATCATCTGTACCATACCTTTGTCGCAGCGGCCATATTCATTCTTGCCAGGCTCGGCAAGGTCGCTGCCGTCAAGCAGTTCGTTGCACTCTTTGACCATCCAGTCGAAGAGGTCTGCGCGGGAAATCTGCTCAGCTCCGGTTGAACCCACTGACTGTTCATCAGTCGCGAATGGAACATTGCCGAACATGTCGATGGCGTGGTAGTAGCTGAACAGCCTCAATGCACGGGCCTCAGCGATGTAGGCATTCTTAAGTGTGTAGCCGCTGATGTCACTGGCATTGGAGCGGCGGATGAACTCATTGCAAAGACCAATCTGGAAATAGATACGGTAGTACATCGAAAGCACGAACTCGTTGGAGGCGTTCCAGTTGATGTTATGAATATCATAGAGGTTTCCATCGTTCCAGCAGCAGGTGGCCACATCGGTGGAAAGCTCCTCCATGTTGAACAAGGCTCTCATGTACTGGCCGTAACCACCGTCGACACCCTCAATGTCAGGATCACCGTTAGGGCCTGTGGAGGATGAGCAGGAAAGTCCCTGATAGCACTTCGCAAGAAGAGCGGTAAAAGCGTCCTGACTGTCAAGCACCTGTTCAGGAAGTTCCAGATTCGGATCGATAGGCGTGACGTCAAGATCTCCGATGCAGGAGGTCACCGCGCCCGCGAACATTGTCGCCACGAGGGCGGTCGCTGTATATCTGATTATCTTTTTCATAATTTATGACACATTAGAAGTTGAACTTTACACCAAGGATGTAAGTACGAGGTCTCGGGTACATGTTGTTGTCGATTCCGGAGAAGATCTCAGGATCGATTCCGCCATACTTGGTGAAAGTGGCGACATTCTGCACCGTGGCGAAGACATTGAACGACATCGGGTTCTTCTGGCCGAAGTTGAATGAGCGGCTGAGGGTGATGTTGTCGATCTTCAGGAACGAGGCGTTCTCGATGTAGATGTCTGACCAGTACTGGGCGAATGAGGAGAAGTTGTGCTCCTTCGCCGTGGAGTAGCGGTTGTTCACGAAGTTGTTGGCCCAAAGGTCAGTGAGAAGGTCTCCGTTGGAGGCT
This sequence comes from uncultured Bacteroidales bacterium, assembly GCA_934725285.1. Lineage (GTDB taxonomy): Bacteria > Bacteroidota > Bacteroidia > Bacteroidales > UBA932 > Cryptobacteroides. Next base: position 1,985 of record CAKVBK010000181.1, read on the forward strand.
ATGTTGTTGTAGACATAGTTGCCGACATTTGAGTGCGCGCTCACCGCGAGGGTCCACTGCTTGTAGGACACCTGCGTGTTGAATCCGAAAGTCCAGTCCGGAGCGGCCTTGTGGAAGCAGTACTTGTCGTTGTCATCGATCTTGCCGTCGTTGTTCAGATCGGCATAGAGGCCTTCGATAGGGTTGCCGTCAGTGTCATAGACCTGCTTGTAGACGAAGAACGAGTTAGGAGCGTGACCGGTCTGGTGGATCTGGATCTTGTTTCCGGTACCTCCAGCGATGTCACCGGTCTCGATTCCGAAATAGTCGGCACGCTCGTCATCGGTGGTCAGCCTTGAAATCTTTGTCTCATTGAAGGTTGCGTTGAAACCGAGGGTCCAGCTCCAGTCCCTTGTCTGTACAGGGATGGCGTTGATCTCGAACTCGACACCCTTGTTGGTAAGATCTCCGATGTTGGCGTTCAGATAGTTGGAAAGGTTGGCACCGGCAGCCACAGGGGTACGGTTCAGAAGGTCCTTGGT
>CAKVBK010000182.1 GCA_934725285.1 uncultured Bacteroidales bacterium
TCTGAGCCACTACTTCAAACACCCCTCTTCTGAGAGATCGCTTAGGCATGATGACCGTGACACCATATTTCGCCGTAACACTTAACTCTTGTCAATATGTTAACGTCATCATCTGGTGCAAAAATCCTTGGCGTATTTCTTCGGGTTGTGGACCATCGAGAACTGTCTTTTGCTTCCGATGGCGAACTTCTCCGCTGTCATACCCTGTCCCACAGAATAGTTGACAAAGTCCATGCAGTGTTCAATAAACCTTTTGTTCGCATTCAGGACATTCTCCCTGGACGGAAAGTCATAGTCGGGATATGCCCTGTCAAACAACTTGTTGAAATGAATCTGCTCGCCCACGAGGGTGATTCCCGAAAGCGCGTAGCCATGCGTGCCGGGGAGCGCGTCCTTCGCCGTGCCGATGTGGTCGTTGTGAAGGTGGGTAGCAGCGCATAGTCAAGATGCTCCTTGTCAGAGAGTTGCGCCATGAAGTGCTTCATGTAGATAGCCTGCCACTCACCCGGTTTCTTAGTGTTGTCGGGATGTTGTGTGTCTTTCGCCTTCGCGTTGTCTCCCGCATCGATCATCATCGAGGTACCGTCCGGCATCACAATCAACGCCGCGTCTCCTCTACCAGTAGCGATCATGTGGCTGTCAAGGTGCCCTTCTTTCCATTCCTGCAGATACTCCGTAGCCTGTGCGAACACATTGAGCGAGTTCGCAAGCATAGCCAATGCCAATAAAGTTCTTTTCATCATAATCTATTCTGTCGCGGAATAAAAGTACATAAAAACTTACGTTTTTGAGCGATTGAAAACAATAACAGAGATGACATAACGTCAATCTATTCAGACCGCAATTATGCCATGGCACCTAACTACGTGATTATGAACGAGAACCGGCTATTATCCTATACTGATTTTCGTACCAGACCAAGATACTATCTCGGTAGCAATCAATAAGATAAGTGCCACGGCAGGATAACGCCGCGAACGTCTCATGGAATAATTATAAGTTCAAATTAACCCAAATAATCACATAAAATGGTTGGATAATAACAGTTAAATTCCTAACTTGCCTCCGAATAATGGGGATTGTCCATTCCTTACCCTGAAGCACAGTCAGTAACCGCCAAATGGCAGTTGTGGAACTAAGACTATCAGGTTCCGAACCAGCGATGTCAAGGTGACAACCAGAGCAGCAGTCTGACAACAACACGGCAGCAGACAGACAAAGCATAGGACGACATGAGATGGACAACACAAATAACAACTAGTCTTAAACTATGGTTGGAACGAGGGGAAAGAGCCATCAGGAGAACACGTTGGCACATGTATTTCAAAGAGCCAGATCTGGGTTCGTTGTGTTCTATAATGTAAAGGATTCACTGTTTTTCATCACATTACTTTCCGTGATAGCCAAACGGCACGGGATCAAGGTTATGGGGCTGTGTTTGATGTACAATCATATTCACATGCTTCTTGAGACGGATGATGCCGAAGTGATCAGAAAGTTTGTAAGAGACTTGATGTCAACCTTTTCCAGACACTACAATATTCGCCATGGAATCCCGGGCAAACTGTTTGACCGCCACGGAGTCTCATTCAAGAGAGGTGACAAGGCGATTCGGACATCGCTGGCGTACGTGAACAACAATCCCGTGGAGGATCACATCTGCCCCAAAGCGGAGGATTGGCGGTGGAACCTTCTGTCATATTCGGTCTCCAAACATCCATATTCAGAGAAGATCGCTCTGGCGGCGGTGTCACGTCGCTTGAGAAAGGCTGTGGCAGCGGTAAAATACTTCAAGAAAACCGGGAAACCTTTGACCTACACAATTCTTGACGCTATTTTCAAGGGGCTGTCAACTGATGAGGCCCGACAGCTAGTTGACCATATCATAAGCGAATATCCAATCATCGACTATGATCGAGCCATAAGTTATTGCGGAGGCTATGGAAAGATGCTTTCAGCGTTTGCCGACAACACTGGCAGTGAATATGACATCAACGAACCGTTCGATCCACATTCCGGGTCGGCGTACAAAAAGATGACCAGATACTTGGCGGGTGACCGCAGATTCAATGACATCGGAGAAGTCTTACGGCTTCCGTTGCATAAATTGACCGAATATCTGGCAGAAATCATCCAGCGGTGTGATGTCAGGCAGTGCCACGCAATGAAATTCCTTCACATCGAAGACGCAAGAAATTTCCCATTCGTCAAGCCGTGGCACTTAACTCATTAGATATCAATAAAAAAGCACATACATCCAGCGATAGAATTGGCACTAGATAGCCTTAATATTTATTTGATTTTCAACGGATTAGCCGCCACGGCCTTTCTCAGAAACTTCTACAAAACTCTTGACGACATATTCCCGATAGCTAAAAACAGTCTTTTAGCGACATCTTGATCAAGCGCCGAAACGATGCCAGTTGCACGGCTCTTTCATTTAAAGTATAAGTAATGATATATTGCCCCTTACCCGATTCATTGCGAGTCGGGTATTTTGT
>CAKVBK010000183.1 GCA_934725285.1 uncultured Bacteroidales bacterium
ACGGTCCAGCAGTTGATGCTCATCTTGTTGTCCCGGGCCTGCTTGAACCATGTCGGGTTCTTCGCGAAGACCTTGTACTGGTAGTCAACGCCGTTGATTCCGAGCTTGGCGAGTTCCTCAGGACTCTTATCCTTCTCAAGGTATTGGACCGTGAATCCAGGGCAGAGGGCAGCAAGCCTCTCGCACATGTTAAGGCTGAACGAGATGAAAATCACGCGCTTAGGGTTGTACAGCCCGTGCTCCTTGAGAGCCTTGACACTCTGGTCAACCATATAGTCCTCGTGAGCCTTGTCAATCTGCTTCTTGAGCTCGAACACCAGCACGGTCTTCTTGCTCTTCTCGCCCTGGGTGAGATATTCATCCAGAGTAGGGATTTTCTCTCCGTTCTTCAGGCGGCAGTCCTTGAAGTCAGCGTAGTCGTGATCCCAGATCCGCATCCCGTCGATGTCCGGATCGTGGTGAACCAGCATGACGAGGTCGGAAGTGATGTGCACATCGAACTCGCTGCCCCACAGCCCGTTCTGTTGAGCCAACTCAAGCGATTTGATGGAGTTCTCGGCATATCCTGCCTCCTCGCAGTTCCAGAATCCTCTGTGCGCCGTCACCGCGATCTTCTGCGGAGCGCACGAAGCGGAGAGCGCAACCATGGCAGCCACCACCGCAACCTTAGCAATCTTTTTCATATTCATTGAATATTTCAGTTTTTAATATTTCCATTTTTTGTCCTATCTACTCAGTTCTCCACAATCATCCTCAATGATTATAATAACAAAAGTAGCAAAATAATGCCGATAAGACAACTTTGTGTGTGCCTTAAATCTTGATTATGCTCAATATACATAAGTTTTATGTACTTTTGTCCCGTGACAGAGTAGATTATGATGAAAAGAACTTTATTGGCATTTGCTGTGCTTGCGAACTCGCTCAATGTGTTCGCGCAGGCTCCGGAGTATCTTCCGGAATGGAAAGAAGGCTACCTTGACATCCACACGATCGCCACGGGGAGAGGTGACGCGGCGTTGATCGTGATGCCGGACGGTACCACGATGATGATTGATGCCGGGGACAACGCCAAGGCGAAGGACACACAGCATCCAGACAACACTAAGAGACCGGGTGAGTGGCAGGCCATATACATGAAGCATTTCATGGCGCAACTCCCCGACAAGGAACATCTTGACTATGCGTTGGTCACTCACCTTCACAACGACCACATCGGCACGGTGAAAGACGCGCTTCCCGGTACGCATGGCTATGCGCTTTCGGGAATTACCCTCGTGGGCGAGCATATTCATTTCAAAAAGTTGGTTGACAGGGGATATCCCGACTATGACTTTCCGTCCAGAGAGAATGTCCTGAACGCCAACAAAGGGTTCATTGAGCATTACATGGGCTTCATAGACCATTCTGTTGGGCAAGGCATGTCAGCGGAGAAATTCGCCATAGGAAGCAAGAGACAGTTCTCGATGGTCCACAACCAGAAGAAATACGCCAAGGAGTTCGAGATCAGGAATCTGGCTGCAAACGGTGAGGTGTGGAAAGGTCACGGCAGGAAATCCGTGAAGATGTACAGCGGAGATCCGACCCTGTTTGACGAGAATATGAACTCGTGCGCAATCCGTCTGCGTTACGGCAAATTCTCCTACTACAACGGAGGTGACCTTTCAGGAGGCAACTGGCCGTCCATATTCAAGTGTATGGAGAGGGACTTCGAGACTCCGGTCGCCAAGGTGTGTGGCAAGGTGACGGTGATGAAGGCTAACCACCACGGCTACTACGATACATGCAACGCGTTCTTCATGCAGACGTTGTCACCGCAGGTGATCATAATCGATGCCAGAAGCCAGAATCATCCCGTGCCTTCCACTATGGCAAGGATCTCCGACCCGCAGGTCTGGAGAGGGGAACGGGACTATTATATCACTGTAGATCAGGCCCGAAAGAAACTCAGTGAGGAATTCTGGAGCAAGTTCAAGCCATGGGGGCACATTGTCGTCAGGGTGTTCCCTGGAGGAAACAGTTATCAGGTATTCGTCCTTGACGCCGACTCGACGGACTACCGAATAAAGTACAGGTCTGAAGTCGTCAACCTGTAAACGATGACCGCCTACAGACACCTCTGCCGTGCGTCAGAGTGCCCTTCTGGCGCACCGTCTTGTAGCCCGAATATGGTTGGTCTGTGAAAATGGCGCAGACAAGTGCATATTCAGGGGCATCCTTCGGGAAGAATCCGGCGAATGTCTCGCCCGCTTTGGGGAAGTTGCCATATTCTTTGAACCTTGATAATGACGTTTTGCCGATGAGGTTGCCATCCCTGTCGCAGTCAAGCGCGCTGATGATAACCTTCCTGTCAATCTTGCCGAACCTTGAGGACGGAACATCCCGGCCTCCCGCCAGCTCGATGTGCGCGCCGACAATGTTTCCTGACGCCAGCGCTCCGTAGAATGTCATCACGTGCAGAGGAGACACTTTCATTGAATATCCTTC
>CAKVBK010000184.1 GCA_934725285.1 uncultured Bacteroidales bacterium
AGAGTGAAAAACTTCAGGTTCGACCGCTTCTTCCAAGGAGGATAGCGGTGCTATCTGACTGAAGAAGCGGGAAGAAATTGAAGATTTTTTCACCTCAAAGAACATTTCAAATAAATCAAAACAGATTCTTAGAAGAAAGAAGGTTTATGTAGCCGTGTCTGCAGGAAAGAACAGTGACGGCAGGGTGATGGAAACATCGCCCTGTTGTTTTTGTCCTTCACTTGCCGGGAACGGTGACACAAAAGTTGGTGGGAGGCTTAGTGTAATGGCATCCAGGCAATTCGGAGACAACAAGATCGATATGCTTCACGGTCCTTTGCTCGTGAAGATTTTGACATTCGCGCTGCCGTTGGCGGCAAGCAGTGTCCTTCAACAGTTGTTCAACTCTGTGGACGTGGCGGTTGTAGGACGGTTCGCCAGCAGTGAGGCTTTGGCGGCGGTCGGGAGCAACGCCCCCGTCATAAACCTGCTCGTCAATCTGTTTGTGGGAATCTCGATGGGAGCGAACGCGGTCATTTCCAACCACATCGGACAGAATGACAAGGAGAGGATCCGCAGCGCCGTGAGCACATCGGCCGTCGTCGCATTGTTCAGCGGAATATTCCTTACGGCTCTTGGAGTGGCTGTAGCAAAGCCGGTCCACTCTATGATGGGGACACCTGCGGAAGTCACGAATATGGCAGTGTCCTATCTGAGAATCTACTTTCTGGGAATGCCGTTCATTATGATATTCAATTTCGGATCGGCTATCCTGCGAAGCCTCGGAGACACGCGGCGTCCGCTTTACATACTGGTCGCGGCCGGTATTCTGAACACAGTCCTCAACCTTCTGTTCGTCATCGTGTTCCACATGGGGGTGGAAGGCGTCGCGATAGCCACTGGAATATCCAATTTGTTCAGCGCGGCGATGGTGGTGTCAATCCTGCTCAAGGAGGAAGATCCCTACAAGCTTCATCCTGACGATCTTCGCATCCAGAGAGACGAACTTTCGCACATGCTGGAGATAGGCGTTCCGGCCGGGCTTCAGGGAGTGGTTTTCTCAATCTCAAATGTCGTGATCCAGGCCAGCATAAACAGCTTTGGATTCAACGCTGTCGCCGGCTCGGCGGCTGCGTTGAACTTCGAGCAGTACTGCTATTATGTCATCGCAGCCTTCAACGGAGCCGCGATCAGTTTCGTCGGCCAGAACTACGGAGCCGGAAATATGGACCGCGTAAAAAGGATATTCATGATCTGCATGGGATTAGGCACGGTGTCATGCGCCGCTCTCAACTGGATGTTCGCAGGCTGGTCTGATTTCTTTCTCGGTCTGTTCACTGACTCGGACGCAGTGAAGGGGTTCGGCACGATAAGGATGCACACAGCGCTTGTGTTCCAAGGGCTTGCATGCCTCTACGAGATTCCGGGATCAGCCTTGCGTGGAATGGGAAGATCTATACTGCCGACCCTGCTGACAGTGTTCGGCACATGCCTCCTGCGCATCGTTTGGGTTTACACCATATTCCCGGTCTGGAAAGGTTTCCACGCTTTGATGTTCGTGTATCCTGTTTCATGGACCATCACCGGCATAATGGTAATGACAGCGTTCATCGTCACTTTCAGAAGAATCAGAAAAAAGGCCTGACCGAAGATTATCCGGTCAGGCCCGTCTATATTCATAAGATGATTCTTATCTGGACGGAGTGGCCATCAGGACAAGGAACCAGATCTGGCCGATGAGAGGGATGAAATTGATGAATATCCAAGGCCAGCTCTTGCCTATGTCGTTCAGGCGGCGGACCGAAACAGCGATTGATGGCAGAAGAAGGGCAAGGGAAACCAAGGCGTTGATGATGTTGAGAAGGATCACGATCACGCTGAGTTTCGCGAAGATGGTTCCCAATATGCTGAAAGCGAAGCCGATGATGACCACCACCAGGGCGAACTGCCAGAATTCCGAACGGTCGGCGCGGCCGTCAAACTTGACGTACTTGTTCAGGACAACGTCCTTGAAATTAGCGATGATGTCGCTTGCAAAAGAACTCATAATATTACAATTTATAATTAAGAATGTATCAATGCGGAGTAATATCAAGATTATATTACAAATATAGCAATTAATTTGTTATGTCATTGCTTTGGCAAGAGAGTTCTTTTAATTATCTTTGTGAAATTGGAAAATCAACACATTATCATAGATGGAAAACAAGCTACAGGAACTGACCGACAAACTCTACAAGGAGGGATTGTCAAAGGGTAAGGAAGAGGGTGAGGCCATCCTCGCCAAGGCCAACGAGAAGGCCGCCGAAATCGTCGAGGACGCAAAAAAGCAGGCCGAATCCATTCTCAGGAAGGCTCAGAAGGACGCCGAGGACTACAAGACCAAGGTCGAGGGCGACGTGAAGAT
>CAKVBK010000185.1 GCA_934725285.1 uncultured Bacteroidales bacterium
GATGACGGGCAGGATGTTGCCTTGCCGACAGAACGTGAGTGCGGAGAGTGCGTGTTCTTCCGGAACGGATCGGAGAGCGATTTCTGCGCATTGACAATGGAAAGGGTCGAGTGCTATGAGAAGGCTTGCGGGGATTTTGAAAACGAGTTATCTTTGTGACATGATTACGATTTTGGCGACGCACTTCCGATAGCCTTCAAGGCTTGTCTTGATAATGGATTTGCCGGCCCAAGAGCAAAAAAAGAAGACCGTCATTTCTGGCGGTCTTCATTCTTTTCTTCAATCTCTGGATGAGTTGACAGGTATCTGTCCCTCAGTTCAATGCTCATGAGACGTATCAGGACAAGGAGCGAAATGCTGACCTCGATGTCCTCTCCGGCATCATTTTTCAATGTTATCTTTTCCGGCTGATAATAGATGAAGTTCTTCACTTCATTGAAAACCGGGCTGGAAAGGTTCTGCATGATTACATTGTACGCTTCGTCTTCTACATCGAGGGGTGTCTGCGGATTACGTTTATTCAGCTGTTCCAGAAAAACATCCGCCCCGTCATCAAGCGCTTTCCTTGCCCCGCTCATCTCAAACAAGGACAACCCGGCTTTTGTCATTCTGCGTGGGCTGAATTTTGGCGCAAGCGAGTCTATGGACTTGGGGTCAAGTTTCATGATCCATCTGGACACGGCAGACAACTGGTCTCCCATTGAATCAAGACGCTCAAGTTTGCGCTCAATTTCTGACAATGTCTCTTTGTTCTTGGAGATGCTTTCGGTATGGTCGGAACAAGGAAGACCGCTGATGCTTTTGGACAGCCCGTCCAGTTTGTGCCCGATTCCAAGCAGCATGTCTTTGTGTTGGGAAATGATTACAGTATGGTCGGAACAAGGAAGACCGCTGACGCCTTCGGACAGCCTGTCAAGTTTATGCCCGATTTCCGACAACGTGTCCTTATGTTTGGAGATGCTTTCATCATGTGCGGAACAAGGGAGGACGCTGATGCTCTCTGACAGCTTGTCAATCTTCGCTCCAAGGCCATCAATCCCGTCTGCGGCTTTCCCCGCCTTCTCGATTTTTTGTTTCCAAGGCAAGACAAACTTCGCTGCAAGAATCCATGTGATGATTATCGCTGCGATGATGATCCCAAGAAGAGGCCACTTCTCCACTATCCAAAGCCAAATATCCGTCATAAACAAGCCGTCTTAACATTATTAATGTTCCAAAGTTACAAATTTTGTGCGAAACGCAAGCGTGTCTCTTCCAAAATCTTTTTTTGCCACTGCGTGAGTATATCCGGAGATTTAAGATAAAAAACGGAACAAACGATGCCCCGTTAATGTAAACCGTGTTAAGATGGATGCGTGAACCCTTTGAAAATCCGTAATTTTGTATATTGAATCATCTGTATGCCAAGGGGACGAAACAAGGAACTCATCAAGGCGAGGAATGAGAAGATCGCCCAGAGGTGGTATTATTGGACCGAGAAGCAGCGGCTGCGGTTCGATGATGCCATGAAAATCTTGTCGCAGCAGGAGTTCTTTCTTTCGGAGGACAGAATCATGTGCATCCTCCGCTCGTACATCAAAGAGCATCCGGAGACAGAAATGACCACCCACACCAAAATCAAGGCGCCCAAACTGACGGCCGTTCAGTTGTCGTTATTCCAAAAATAGCTCCTCGGTTATATTCACGTTGAATGTGGACTCGTAAACCTTCACACGTCCGGCCAGAGGATATGCCCTGGCTTGTGTCCTCTGCATTGCCGAGACATCCTCCCCGAAGCAATATCCCTGGAGGGCGCAGACAACCTTCTTGTTTATGTCGAGTCTGTGCCTCATCTGCTCAAAGGTATTGTTGTTCTCGATGGATGAATAATGAGAGTCTTCATCGCATTGGAACGCCACCTTTATTGTGACTGTCACTGTCCCTCTCTGCATGTCCGGGAACTTCTCCACCTTGAAGTCCGTTGTGGACGCGTCTATAAGGCAGCAGGGGAAAAGGATCGGATATTCATACCTGTCGTCATATTGCACGGGATAGAGCTGCCCGGTGTCCTCATCGATGTGCTCCAGCTCGGGCACGACCTTGTGTAGTCTTTCAGCGATTCTTAAATAAAGTGATTCCATTTTATGAATTTATTATGCGTAAAACTTCTTTTTCCACATAAGCAGATATCCGTGCGTCAAGCTCGGTGCTCTGCCCCATGAACTGCCTCCGTGGAATGTTGATGGTCAATGTCTCTTTCTTTGTCAATGCCAGTCTTTTCCACTTTTCGGCCTCTCCGGAGTCCGGCTGGTTGCCAACGGATTTCGTTACCCCGTTCTTTTGGCCTTTCCGTGGCTTCTGTGCGCC
>CAKVBK010000186.1 GCA_934725285.1 uncultured Bacteroidales bacterium
TTCAGGGAAGTCGGATCAACTGACGCCAAGTTCCCGGTCATCACCAACGGCCAGTGGCAAAGGATGGAGATCACCGTCAATGCCAAGAGCATAGCGGTAAGGATCTACGACACGGACGGAAAACTCACTCATTCCGTTAACCTTAAGTAATTCCAAGCAATGAGAAAATTCCTCTCCCCGATGCTGACGGCGCTGGTCTCCGTCATTGTATTCCTGACATATTCAGGAAACATCGCCGCACAAAAACTGTATCTCGCGCTGGATGATGTCGCTGACAGCAAAGACCTTTTGCCACCGCCTCCACAACCCGGATCTCCGGAGTTTCTGGCTGATGAATATCACTTCTTTCAGGCTAAACTGCTCAGGAACACGCCACGTGGCGAGCAGGCCGTTCAGGATGCGGATATGAGCGACAAGGCGTTGCTTAAGTTCGCTGATTCTTTCGGATTGGAGATCACCAAAGAGACGATGCCTCAGACCTATGAGCTGCTGATGCGCAGCAAGGAATGCTTCGGCGGCATAGGCTGCAAGGAGGCCAAGGAATATTATAAAAGGACCCGGCCGTTTGTCCATTACGGAGAAAGCAGCATGACTCCAGAGTCCGACGAATGGATGAGAACCAACTATTCCTACCCGTCCGGTCATTCTGCCAACTACTATGGATTGGCTTACATCCTCTGTTCACTACGTCCGGAAAGGCAGAACGAGATTCTTGAGCGGGCCGACGAGGGAGCATATTCAAGAGTCATAGCCGGTTGTCACTGGATGAGCGACATCAAAGCGGCAAGAATCATCGCCGGAGCCGTTTTCGCGCGGCTGCAGGCTGACGATGAATATATCGCACAGTTTAAGAAGGCGCGGAAAGAAGTCCGCCGACTGTGCGAAAAGTAAATTCTTGATTATTTTACGAATGGCACATTCCCTTCAGGCTGGTTTTACGCCTGAGTGGAATGTGTTTTCTTCTCTTCGGCCTTGGCCTGGAATTTGGCGGCATCTATGACGAAACGCTCGTGTGTGCCTTCACCGATGAGGCCGGTCTCATCGTAAGCGGCGACCTTGAAGACAATCCTGCGACGGTCTATCTCCACAACCTCACTTTCGCACCACACTTTCATCCCGACCGGTGTGGAAGAGACGTGCGAGACGTCAACCTTGGTTCCCACTGTCTCCTGCCCCTCGTCAAGGTAAGGCTTCACACTGAGGCGGCTGGTTCGCTCCATAAGAGCCACCATCATAGGAGTGGCGAACACCTTTACAGTCCCGCTGCCGATGTGGCTTGCGGTAAGTTCCTCCGTCACAATTTCTTCCTGACGGCCTTTGATTCCAAGTTCGATCATATTCTTCATCTCCCGCAAGCGGACAATCACTTGCTGTTCTCTGCTTTATTTCACATCCGGAGTGATTGCCCACCCCCGTTTGTCCAAGTCACCCCGCCATAACATAAACAGATGACAAATTTACGAATAGCGTGGCATTCCGGCAAGACCGGTGGGCAAGACGGTTTTACGGGAAGTGTACACAAAAAAAATGAGCGTCGACGCATCGCGCGTGGACTCTCACTCTAACCACATAATTAATAACACTAAAACTAATAACCAATAGGTTGATCGGGGAGAGAACCTCCTTGCTCAACCCGAGTACAAAGGTACAGCTTTTTTTTATACTTGCAAACATTTTTTAATATTTTTTGCAAAAATCTACGGATATTTCGACTTAACCGTTTTATTTCCAACCCTATAAACAATAAGAGAAATTTTAATATGTTTTAATAGACAGGCAACCCAGAGCATTGATTGCCCTTCATTCGAGCAAATCCGTTATTTAAAACGTTTCCCCTTACGATTTGTAACCGGAATGTAACATATCTTACATTCCGACGCATGCCAAAGCGGCGACACTGATGCGGACCGGCGGGGGAAAAACGCATCTCAACGCCCTGTGGCAGGAATGGAGCGTCGCCCCGGTCGTGAAAACATCGTCCACCAGAAGGATGTGTGAATATTCATGGCCGGCCTTCAGCCGCCTCACATGAAACGCTCTCTCCACATTATGAGCTTTCCTTTCAACCGAAAGTTTGGTCTGAGTACGGGTTCTTCTTGCACGATAAAGAATGTCGGCGCGCATCCTGACACCAAGCTTTTCAGCCAAGACAGCGGCGATGATCTCAGCCTGATTATGCCCTCGGGACCAACGGCGTGTCCAATGCAGAGGCACCGGAATCACGACATCCACATCTTCAAACATCGGAGATGCCGCCATTTCCCGCCCGAGCATAGAGGCAAAATAGCGGCCGGCGGCATAGTCCGAATGATATTTCAGCCTTTGGGT
>CAKVBK010000187.1 GCA_934725285.1 uncultured Bacteroidales bacterium
TCAGAAAAATCGCCCAGAGGTACGTCCTTGACAGCCTAGTGAAGGCAGCGAACCGCTACATGAACGACCTGACCGACAGGTATGTCCTGAAAGTCGTGCCGGGTACGTTCGTCATAGAGGTCGAGGATGCCTACCAAGGCTACGTCTCCCGTCCGGCAAGCACGATTTCCGGCGGGGAGAGTTTTCTGGTCTCCCTTTCCCTGGCCTTGGCCTTGTCCGACATCGGTGACGGACTGGCCGTCGGCACCTTGTTCATAGATGAAGGCTTCGGAACCCTTTCCGGTGAGCCTCTACAGAATGCCGTGAACACGTTGAAGACCCTCCGCACCAAGTCCGGCAGACAGGTGGGCATAATCAGCCACATCGAGGAACTTCAGGAGAAGATCCCCGTCCGGATAGAAGTCAACCAGAACGAGCGCACCGCCACGAGCACGGTAACAGTTGTCTCCTGATCTGGTTGTGTTTGACAAATATTCTACAGCAGACAATTGTCTGCTTGCGAAAGTTGTGTTGCTTAATATTTTAAAGGAATATGCCACTGAACAAAAATGCCATGGCAAGGTACCATCGTCTGGACGCTTGCTTTAGGGACCGGAGCAAGATGTACTACATTGAGGATTTGATCCGGGAATGCGGCGATGCTATCCGGACTTCGGATGATCCTGAAGCGACTGTCAGCAGGAGTCAGGTGTTCGCCGACATAAAGAATCTGATGGATGAATATCCCGGTGCGATTGCCAAAATGAGAGGGGAGCGGGGACGTGTCTACTATCGGTATGCGGATCCTGGCTTTTCGATAAACAACAGGCCTCTTTCTGTAGAGGAGGCCAAGATGATCCGTGACACGATCATGATGCTCGGACGTTTCAAAGGCCTGCCGTATTTCGACAAACTGGAGGACGCAGCCAAGCGCTTTGAGGAATTTGGCCTGACATCGGGGAATTATGACTGTGTGGGATTTGAGAGTAACGAGAACCTTGTCGGGTTGGATAATTTTGACGGACTCTTCAATGCGATAGTTGACAGGCATGTGTTGAAGATAAGATATTCACCAGCCTTCGATAAGGAGGAGGACCGAATATTCCATCCGTATTATCTGAAGCAATACAACTGCCGTTGGTACCTGCTCGGCTTCGATGTGAAGGTGCAGGCCATCAGGAACTTCGCGTTGGACAGGATAAAGGGCTTTTCTGTCGTGGGTGACATTGAATATCTACCTTATGATGGTGGTTTTGATGAATATTTCAAGGACGTGGTGGGTGTGACCATTATGGAGAATGAGCCGGTTCAGGACATCGAGTTCCTGGTGTACGATGAGAAGACTTACAATTACTTGCTGACCAATCCGTTCCATAGCAGTCTCCGTCTTATGAAGGAGTACGTCTCTCCGGAGGACCCGGCCAGAATGAAAGTGACCGTCCGTCCGAACTTTGAACTGGATGCCGTCCTTCTGAGGTACGCCGACAACATCCGCATCATCTCCCCCGTCCCCTTCCGCCAACACTTCCTCTCCCGCATCCGAAAGATCCTTGAGCGGAATGAGTGATTCCGGCCTCGTCTCGCTGACGAATTGGATACTTGTTGGCAGTCTATGCGGTTTAACACACTGGAGCGATGTTTTCACTCAATAATATCATCGTTAGCCACACCTCTTAGGCAAAGAGACATCCCCAACTGTTACCAAATACCCCTTCACATATATGACGGCAGCATTTTCGTCATCAAATGCCTCCGTCATAAGCTTTTTTACCACTGACAGGAGCGATATCGCCTGTTTATGCTCCTATTCCCCCTGCCCTTTTCAAACAAATCAAAACAGATTCTGAGAATATTCACGGATTTGGTTGCGGGATAAGACTTGCGAAGGTGACAACAAAAACCATCAGAACCCTATCTTCTTCATGTTGCCGTTGCGTTTGAGGGTCTCGGAGCGGCAATATTCAGCCATTGAGGGGTAGTCAAGCGACTCGTTGCCGGTCAGGACGGCGTCCACGGCTTTCATTCTGGAGATGTTCTCGATTTGGCCGCCGCTGAAGTCGAACTCGGAAGCCAGCTTCAAGGCGACATCTCCTGTCAGACCGGGGATCATGGATTCCCAGATTTGGGCCCTTACGCTGATTTCCGGTCTCTTGAACTCGATTTTGTAGAGAAATCTTCGCTCGAAGGCCTTGTCGATGTTGTCGGTCAGGTTGGTGGTGGCTATGAGGATTCCTTCCATCGACTCCATCTCCTGAAGGATGATGTTCTGGATGGCGTTCTCCATCTTGTCCACGGCGCTCTCAGCGCCCTCCCGGCGTATTCCGAAAATCGCGTCGG
>CAKVBK010000188.1 GCA_934725285.1 uncultured Bacteroidales bacterium
TCAGGAGCGGAAGCCAATGAGAATGCTCTCAAGCTGGCTTCTTTCCACACCGGAAAGGACAGAATGATAGCATTCAAAGGCGCCTTCCACGGAAGAACCTCCGGAGCGGTGGCCGTCACCGACAACCCGAAATATTCGGCTCCATTCAACTCGCACCACAATGTCACTTTCCTGCCTCTGAATGACATAGAGGCCGTCAAGGCAGAACTTGCCAAGGGCGATGTGGCTGGAGTGATAATCGAGGGTATCCAGGGAGTTGGCGGAATAGTCATCCCGGACGACCAGTTCATGCGTGACCTGCGTCAGGCCACCAAGGATGCCGGTGTTGTGCTGATTTTGGACGAAATCCAAAGCGGCTACGGCAGAAGCGGCAGGTTCTTCGCCCATCAGTGGGCTGGAATCAAGCCGGACATCGTCACGATGGCCAAGGGAATGGCTAACGGCTTCCCGATCGGCGGAGTTCTGATCTCACCGGAGTTCGAGGCAACAAAAGGAATGCTAGGAACCACATTCGGAGGCAACTACCTAGCGATGGCCGCCGCCAACGCCGTCGCTGACATATTCAAGGAAGAGGACCTCGTCGCGAATGCCTATGAGGTTGGTGAATATCTCAAAAACTCCATCCCGTCCTCTCCGAGGATCAAGGAAGTCCGTGGCCGCGGTCTGATGGTCGGCATTGAGTTCAATGAGCCGATCGCGGAGATAAGAGGCCGTCTCCTCTACGAAAAGCACATATTCACAGGCGTTTCCGGCAAGAACATGATCCGCCTTCTTGCCCCGCTGACCCTCACCAAGGCGGACGTTGACATATTCATTAACGCATTGAAGGAAGTATTATGAGAAGTTTTTTTCACGTTGGCGACATAGGCGACCTTGGCAAGGCGCTTGAGGAAGCGAAGCAGGTCAAGGCGACTCCGTTCGCTTGGCAGAACCTTGGCAAGAACAAGACGATCATCCTGATCTTCTTCAACAGCAGCCTGCGCACCAGACTGAGCAGCCAGAAAGCAGCTATGAATCTGGGAATGAACTCGATAGTGCTCAATGTCAACGGAGACAGCTGGAAGCTTGAGACCGAGATGGGCGTGGTGATGGATGGTGACAAGCCGGAGCATCTTCGCGAGGCGATCCCTGTCATCGGAAGCTACTGCGACATCATCGGTGTGCGCTCGTTCGCTGGCCTGAAGGACAAAGCCTTCGACTACAACGAGACCATACTCAAGCAGTTCATTGAATATTCCGGCAAACCTGTCATCAGCCTTGAGTCGGCCACGGTGCATCCTTGCCAGGCCTTCGCTGATCTCATCACGATCAATGAATATAAAAGCGTCCCACGTCCGAAAGTGGTTCTGACCTGGGCTCCTCATCCGAGGGCTCTGCCTCAGGCCGTGCCGAACTCTTTTGCCGAGTGGATGAACGCAGCTGATGTCGATTTCGTGATCACCCAACCGGAAGGCTATGAGCTGGATCCTCAGTTCGTCGGCAAGGCTCGTGTGGAGTACGACCAGATGAAGGCTTTCGAGGGAGCGGACTTCATCTACGCCAAGAACTGGTCCTCAGTCTCGCACTATGGCCAGATTCTCAGTCAGGACCGTTCATGGACCGTCGGTGCAAGGCAGATGGCCGTCACCAACAACGCCTACTTCATGCACTGCCTGCCGGTAAGAAGGAATATGATCGTGACCGACGAGGTGATAGATTCCCCTCGCAGCATTGTCATCCCGGAGGCCGCCAACCGTGTCGTCTCCGCCCAGGTTGTGATGAAGAGAATGCTGGAGGATTTACAATAATATTTGAGGGATATGATAAAGGATTCATTGAATATAATTAAGGTCGGGGGAGCGATCGTGGAGAACGAGGAGTCTCTCCAGGGACTTCTGATGTCGTTTTCAAGCCTTAGAGGCAGAAAGATTCTCGTGCACGGAGGCGGCAAGATCGCCACCGAGGTGGCCGCCAAGCTTGGTGTCGAGACTCAGATGATAGATGGCCGCCGGATCACCAGCGCCGAGATGCTGAAGGTAGTCACGATGGTCTATGGCGGTCTTGTCAACAAGAATCTTGTGGCCCGCCTGCAGGCCCTCGGGGTGAATGCCATCGGTCTCACCGGCGCTGACCTGAACCTGATAATGAGCGTCAAGAGACCCGTCCAGCCGATCAACTTCGGTTATGTCGGTGACATCAAGTACGTCAACGCCAAGGCTTTGGAAAATCTCCTTGAGTCTGGTGCCGTGCCGGTCCTCGCCCCGTTGAC
>CAKVBK010000189.1 GCA_934725285.1 uncultured Bacteroidales bacterium
GCGATGGAGCCGACCAGGTCACGCACGTAGAGCTGGGCAACCTCTGTGGCGGCATATTCACCGCTGTTCTTCAGGGCGACTTTGACCTTGATCGTGTCTGTGGCGGAATATTCACGGCTGTCGATGGACAGGTCTGAATATTCAAAAGTGGTGTAGCTCAGGCCGTAGCCGAACGGGAAGAGAGGACTGTAGCCGCTGTCGAGGTAGTAGGAGGTGCAGCCGTTTGAGGTTTGGCCCGCCTTGAGAGGAAGGTCCATCAGGAGGGTTTCCGTGCCAGTGCTCGGACGGCCGGTGCTGAGATGGTTGTAGTACATCGGAGCCTGGCCGACGGTCTTGAGGAAGGTGGCCGGGGTCTTGCCGGATGGTACGGCTTTTCCGCTCAGCAGGTCGGCGATTGCCTCGCCGCCCATAGTCCCCGGATGGAACGAGTACAACATCGCATCGCAGTTCTCAAGGTCGCGGCCGATGGTCAGAGGTCTGCCGGCCATCACGACCACAATCACTTTCTTGCCGGTCTGTCTCATGGCAGCGATTAACTCACTTTGAGCGCCTTGCAGATTCAGATCGGAGAGACAGTGCGCTTCCCCGGAAAGGATCGCCTCCTCGCCGGCGAACACCACGATAGCGTCAGCCCTTGAAGCAGCTGCTTTGGCTTTGGCGATTCCGGCCGTGCTTCTGTCACGGCTAAAAGCAGTCCCTGGCTCGTAGATCACGTTGAAATCCTTTTTGAGTGCCTTCAATGGGGTGATGGAATGGGTCTCGTCACCATCAAATGCCCATGTGCCGAGCTGTTCGTAGGGGGCATCGGCCAGAGGACCGGTCACGAACAACGTCTTGACATTCTTCAAAGGAAGGGCTGCGTTGTAGTTCTTCAGAAGGATGGCGGATTCGATGGCGCTCCGTTTGGCGGCCTCTAGATGTGATGGGGCGTAAAGAGTGTTTTCTGATGCCTTCTCGTCAACGTACGGATTGTCGAACAGTCCGAGACGGAATTTCAGACGAAGGATGTTCCTAACAGCGTCATCAATCTGTTTATCGCTGATTTTCTTTTCCTTGACGAGTTCTTCGATGAAAGAGATGTAGCCGTAGGACATCATGTCCATCTCGACTCCAGCGTTGACCGCTAGCTCGGTGGCGTCCTTGAGATCCTTGGCGAATCCGTGCATAATCATCTCACCTGAGGAATTCCAGTCGGTGACGATCATCCCGTCAAATCCCCATTCGCCCCTCAAAATGTCTTTCAACAGCCATTTGTTGCCTGTTGAGGGGACTCCGTCGATGGTGTTGAAAGATGTCATCAGGGTCATCGCACCGGCATCAACTCCTGCCTGGAAAGCTGGAAAATAGACATTGCGCAGAGTCCTTTCGGAGATCTCGGTGGTGTTGTAGTCCCTGCCTCCCTCAGCGGCTCCGTAGCCTACGAAATGCTTGAGGCAGGCGGCGATGGAGGTGGAATCTCCGTTGCCCTGATAGCCACGGATCATGGCGGCTCCCATCACGGTGTCAAGGTACGGATCCTCTCCGGAACTCTCGGCGATTCTGCCCCAGCGCGGGTCTCTTGAGATGTCCAGCATCGGAGAGAATGTCCATCTGACACCACAGGATGCAGCTTCAACAGCAGCCACACGGGCTCCTTGCTCAACTAATTCCGGATCAAATGTGGCAGCAAGTCCAAGCGGAATCGGGAATATGGTCTTGAAGCCGTGAATGACATCCCTGCTGACAAGGATCGGAATCCCTAGCCGACTTCTTTCAACCGCGGCTTTCTGGACTCTGTTGATCTCTGCCGGATCCACGCAGTTGAGAATCGAGCCGACTTCTCCTTTTTCAGCGGCCTCGGTCAGCCAGTCACCACCGGAAAGCTGGTTCATCTGGCCGATTTTCTCATGCAGGGTCATCTTCGAAAGGAGTTCTTCAATCTTCCTCTCCGTCTCGTCTTTTTCGGCACAGCCGCAGCAAACCACAAGGCCGGCAGCCACAATCATAAGGTATTTGAATATTCTCATTTACAAACTTTTGCTTATTATAAAATGTAATTCGACCAGGTGCTTCATCCTGCTATCGCTTTTGGAAAACTCTTACGTAATCAATCTCGTAAGTGGCCGGCAGACAGCCCTCATCGACTCCCATCGCACCGCCCCAGTCACCGCCCCAGGCCAGATTCAGCTTGAGGTAGAACGGATTGTTGAACGGCCATGT
>CAKVBK010000190.1 GCA_934725285.1 uncultured Bacteroidales bacterium
GTTGTCTTCCGACTCAGGCCCATTGTTCTCATTTCCACCGATTCCGTTGCACCCCGCCAGCATCACGAGCAGCGGAGTGATTGTAAAGAATCTGTTTTTCATCATTGATTGTTAAAAGTTTATTCCTTCACGCATCTCACCTGGCCTGAATAGACCTGAGACCTGGTCTCGTAAGCTGCCCAGTAGCCGTTGAATGCCGCCACATAGTGCTCGCAGCTCTGTCTGTCCTTTTCGGAATCATAGGCCTTTTCCTGGCTTGTCAGGTAGAAAGTCTGGCCGCTTGCGTAGTTGTAAGGTGTGGTCCCGGCCGGTGAATATGATGACGGATAGATGTTTCCCGCCATCGGATAGAAATCGCCTGTCAGTCTCCAGACACGTCCGCACCCATTCTCCCTGTTCCATAGGAACTCATTGTTGATTCCGGTCTCGTCATAGTCACCGTGCTTGCCGCCGGTCTTGATGCTCTCGTCACCCACAGCCTTGCCCCACATATTCTTCCCCGGTACCTTGTAGCCTGGAGGACATGGGTCGAAAATGGTCTTTTCCTCGCCCCAGAGCCCCGGATGGACGCTGTCCTCGTCGCTGGAGTCGATGTACCACGAATAGCTTGTCGAAAAGTAACCGACAAGAAATCTCATCGGGTGTTCTGACGCGAACGGGATGTTGCCCGGTGCACCGAAGGAGGCCTTTGCCTTGAACTTTGAGTCTATTTCCCATTCACCGGTGCCGTCTCCAACCTCAGTGTTTGGCTTGTTCCATTCCGGCTTGTTGGCGCAATAGTCCTTAGCATTCTCGTAGTCGGTGATGCCGCTGTAGTCAGCGTAAGGTGAACGTGATGGAATGAACGGATCCTTCCTGCCCATCTGGTAGATCATTCCTCTGTTGTTTATGTCCATCGGCGTGTTGTTGAGCGCACCAAGATTTCGGTCCATGATCTGTGCTATGACATTACCCTCAGGGCCGATGTGGTCGTGCGTTGTGACTTCATTGTCAGTCACCCAGATGTGCCAGCTCCACAGCACGTGTCCCTTGGCATCTTTTATGGCTATGAGTGCGTTCCCTTCGCTTCTTCCAGTAGAGAAAGAAATGTAGCCTCCGTTGTAGGAAGGAGTGCCGTCTATGATCTCATAAGACATCGTGCGGTCACCGTCGTTCCTGGCCTCCCAAAGAAGTTCGGCGTAGGCGACATCTTTTATCTCAAGGCCTTCGGTTTCTATGTATTTGCTCTTTCCGTCTTTCCCTCCATTGCCCTTGATGTCAGCACGGAACTTGTAGACCCCGTTGGTTTTGGCAATGTAGCAGTTGGCGGTGCCGGCAGAACTCAAGTCGACAGAACCGTCCGCCCTCTGTGAGATCTTGAGTGAAACCTCTTTGGAGTCCTCACCTTTGGATGCCGCGACCTTTATCTCATCGGTTTTCACAGAACTGCCATTGTTGGCAGGGGCTTCGACCACGAGACAGCTGTCAGCGTCCACGCTGACATTGAACCAGTCTCCAGACTGTGTGGTGACACTCCAAGACACGGCGTTGGAAGCTATCGTGACGACTGCCTTGCCGCCTTCCTTGTCAAAGACAATCTTAGAGTCCGATGATTGGAGGAAAAGGGGAGCTTGATAGGCGTCAGGGGCCACTGTTGATGTCTCCGTGCAACCGGCTGCCGTCATTCCGGCCGCCAGAATGGATGTTATGATATATCTAAGTTTCATATCTTTTGTCATTTTTCGGATTAATTTGCCTTTGCCGGATCAGGAATCTGCGCATAGTCAGAGAGTTTTGTGCATCCTTGGAATGCCGCTTTCATGAATTTTATCTCAGCGAATCCGGAAGCTGACACATTTTCCGCCGTCCTGTCGTAAAGGTGGTATTTCACTCCGTTCACAACCGTGTAAGGAGACTCTCCTTTAAGAGAGACACAGCCATCGAACAGAAAGTTGATGCTTGTCGCAGCCTTGAAATTGTCGAATGTCCCTGCAGGAACAGACTCCAGTGCCGCGCAACCTTGGAACACATAGGTGACTGTCTTGACTTTCTCCGGGTTGATGAAGACGTTTTCTCCTATTTCCTTAAGTGACGTGCATCCTGAGAAAATGTTGCTTATGGATGTGTTGCCGTATTTGC
>CAKVBK010000191.1 GCA_934725285.1 uncultured Bacteroidales bacterium
TGATGACCCCGAGGATTGTCGCGATGACGGCGCAGGAGAACATGTCCCTGAAGAATTTCTACAAGAACGACACTTATCTGCATTTCTCCAGGATTCCTGTTTATGCGGATTCTCCGGAATACATCACGGGCTATATCCTTCTCAGTGACGCGCTTGAGGGACTTGCCGATGATGAGTTCGACAAGAGGCTTGTTGAGCTTAAGCGCCCTATATCTTTCTTCAAGGAGGACGACTCCTGCGGCCACATCTGGGAAGAACTGCTCAAGAAGCACGAGCAGATCGGTCTCATCATTGATGAATATGGCTGCTTCCAAGGCATCATTACGCTTGAGGACATCATCGAGACCATTCTCGGCCTTGAGATCATCGACGAGAACGATCAGGCCACGGACATGCAGCAGTTTGCCCGTGAGCGTTGGGAACGCCGCCAGAAACGCTTCCGTACAATCGTGCTTCCTAAGGAGGACGAGGCAAAATCCAATTCCTGATGTTACTTGATTGAATATTCTAAAACACAAGACTATGAGTACAATGAAAAACAAACTGTTGACTTTGTTGACGGTCGCTTCGTCAATGGTCGCGCTATCCTCATGTAACGGAGAAAAGACCGATGGTGGATGGAAGGATATTCCTGAAGATTTGATTTCCTCTACAAGTGGGAAGGCTTCTTTTTACGTCAATGATGTAAAGAGCAGTGGATCCGCGGCTCTGATGCCACAGAATGACAAGGAGGCCAAACTGACTTTGATGGGAATGATTCCGGGATATTCAGATGTGAATATGATAGTTTCCCTTAAAAAGGAAGACGAGACACATTGGTCTTTCGCCGGAGAGACAAATCTTGCAGAGCCACCGTCCATCGCCGCGACAGTACGCAGCGAGATGATGTCCGTGATATACAGACTGACCGCGAACGGCCGGATCTCAACTGACGGCGAGATTGAGATCAAGGCCAACACAGAAGTTTCTGATATGGCATCCGCAGGTCTGACCGGTAGTTGGAATATAGTCCGTAAGTGCAAGATGATAGGCGGCAAAGGACCCGTTCATCTTGCGTGGAAAGCTGGTGACAACCTTGGTGTCGGTACTGTGTGCACGCTTGTCAACACGGCAGGTGGTGTCGCCGTGGCAGACAAAATTGATCAGATTACCCTCAACGCCAATGGAAACATCACGATCAGATACTACGAGGATGACGAGGACGTAGACATCAAGCAATTGCTGGCCTTGCGTCCCGGTGTTGACGGTGACAGTTTCACATTCAACGCCAGCCATAATGAATGGGAGGAGTCTCCGATGGCGAATCTTGCCTTCTGGTACGCTTGGGGAGACTGTCTTTACATCGTTCCTAACATATCCGCTCTAAATGAAGATGACGGTGAAGGTGACACGACCGAAAGCTACGACCCGTCAGAAATACTCAATGCACTTGCGGCTCTCGGTGGCTATGGTGTTGACCTTGACGCGCTTAACAGTGCGCTCTCTGAGATTATGAAAAAAGGACTGGCGTTCAGGTTCACTAATGAGAATGGTGTCTTGTATCTGTTCGTTGACAAGGATATGTGCGACAGGTTCATTACACCTTTGTTGCCTCTTCTCCCTGTACTTGATAAACTCTTGGAGGAACTGGCAACTTCAGGCGATCAGGAGTCGCTTCAGAA
The DNA here is from genome assembly GCA_934725285.1 of uncultured Bacteroidales bacterium. Lineage (GTDB taxonomy): Bacteria > Bacteroidota > Bacteroidia > Bacteroidales > UBA932 > Cryptobacteroides. The sequence continues at coordinate 1,662 of CAKVBK010000191.1, forward strand.
ATTAGCCGCTGTCAAAGCCATCTTCGAACTTGTCGGAATAAGCAAGCCATCGGACTTTGACGCGATTTGGAAGGCGACCACTGAATTCAAACTCGAACTGAATTTCCAGAAGGAGAGCTAATCTCCAGGCGATATGATCTTCGCTCTTTGCGCCTTAGATCTTGTCCGCTAATTCAAGAAACAGGCGCGACAGCTCTAAGGAGGGCATGACAAAAGACAATCGAGGCAGATCAAACTATGATCCGCCTCGATTATTTTGTCAGGTCAGGCATAAAGCTTGTGTTTTAGTACATGACAAATTTTAAATTTGTCGTTATATAATATTGATTATTAAGCAAATAACTTGCAAAAGACCTCAA
>CAKVBK010000192.1 GCA_934725285.1 uncultured Bacteroidales bacterium
CGCGAGGCCATCCTTTCCGGTAAGGAGGAGATCGATGCCAAGGTGATCTGCGCCGAGGGAGTCAAGGATATTCATCTTTACTTCCAGAACCTCACCGCCGACGAGCGTGAGATCCTCGCTGACGGCTGCCTGATGAACTTCTACGCCGCGCAGAAGGGTAAGTAGCTGAAATTTTGCACTTTAGGCTTGCGTTCGTCATTATGGCACGCAGGCCTGAGGTGGTTAATGATTATATTCGTAAACACTTTAATTTTTGATATTCAATTATGAAAAAGATTCAGATGGTCACACCTCTCGTTGAGATGGATGGTGATGAAATGACAAGGATCCTGTGGAAAATGATTAAGGATGAACTTATCATTCCATTTGTTGATCTGAAGACAGAATACTATGACCTTGGCCTCGTTCACCGTGACGAGACCGCCGATCAGGTGACTGTGGACTCCGCCAACGCCACGAAGAAGTACGGTGTCGCCGTGAAGTGCGCCACCATCACTCCTAACGCCAAGCGTATGACCGAGTACAACCTGCACCAGATGTGGAAGAGCCCGAACGGAACCATCCGTTCGATGTTGGATGGCACCGTGTTCCGCACACCTATCACCATCCCTTCCATCTCTCCTGCCGTGAAGTTCTGGAAGAAGCCTATCACCATCGCCCGTCACGCCTACGGTGATGTCTACAAGAGTGTTGACATCCGCGTTGAGGAGCCGGGAGTGGCCAAGCTCATATTCGAAGGCGAGAGCGGCAAGAGGGAGGAGCAGATCGTCCACACCTTCAAGGGCCCAGGCGTTCTTCAGGGAATGCACAACACAGACGCTTCGATTCGTTCTTTCGCTCACGCTTGTTTCAAGTACGCCCTTGACCTCAAGCAGAGCATCTGGTTCGCCACCAAGGACACCATCGCCAAGAAGTACGACGGACGTTTCCGTGAGATTTTCGAGGAAGTGTTCGCTGAGTACAAGGATGCCTTTGCCGCAGCCGGAATCGAGTATTTCTACACCTTGATTGATGACGCTGTGGCGCGTGTAATGCGCAGCGAGGGTGGTTTCATCTGGGCCTGCAAGAACTACGACGGCGATGTGATGAGCGATATGATCTCCACCGCCTTCGGTTCTCTCGCCATGATGACCTCCGTTCTCGTCAGCCCTGACGGCAAGTATGAGTACGAGGCTGCCCACGGTACAGTTACCCGCCACTACTACAAGCACCTTCAAGGTGAGGAGACCTCCACGAACCCTATCGCCACGATCTTCGCGTGGAGCGGTGCGTTCCGCAAGAGAGGTGAGCTGGACAACATCCCTGAGCTTGTGAACTACGCCGACCAGCTTGAGGCCGCCTGCTTCGACACTCTCAATGAAGGCATCGTGACCAAGGATCTCGCCAACCTCATGGAAGGTGTCACCCCACAGGTCAAGAACTCCGCTGACTTCATCGCCGCTATCCGCGAGCACCTCGAAAAGCGTCTCGCATAATTAAGGCTGACCCCCTTCAGTCGTCTGGTTTCTGGCTGCCGCTGTTCCGCCAATGGTCTTTAGGCCGTTGGCCCTGTTGCAAAGATTGCCTTTGATTGGCCGTAGGGCCGGTCGCTGAGCTTGTCGAAGCGACACGACATTACAGCTTGCCTATCTGTGTCAATCCGTCCTCACTTATATACATCACCTGTGCGGTGACGATAGCGGAGAAGACTTCCCGAAATTTTGCACGTTACCAAAATTTCGGGAAGTCTTCTCCGCTATATCTTGTTTGTAGAATTTCCGCAGGTTGCGCACACATATTCCTACGTCAACACAGGTTATTCTATAGGGAATTATTCCAAGTTCTATGATGGCTAAATCGGGACTTTTTCCGGAGTGTTGATAACTTTTCGGGGAGGGCGGCTTTGCGGGGATAGGGTTTTTCGGTATCTT
>CAKVBK010000193.1 GCA_934725285.1 uncultured Bacteroidales bacterium
CCCACCACATTGATCACCGCATAGAGCGGATTGTTCTTCAAAAATCTAAAGAAATATTTCATTGTCATGCTCCTTTTTATCTAACATGATTCGGCTTTCGTCTGTCTTTTATCAATGGACGTTTAGACAATCTCAACAACCTTTGTCTGGCAGGCTCACCTATCGTGGATCGAAGAACTCACCAACAATCAGCAAATTCAATGGGCAACGTGTTGGCCAGATAACCATCACCAGATTGTTTCCCTGGTGATGGTTGAGAGCCTGTCGAAACGACCATCCAAACCGCCATTCGCCAAAACCGGAATATGCATAATCCATTTTTGTGCCAAAAGATTCAATTGATTGTCATTCAGTAATATCCTGAGTTTGAGGATATACGTAAGTGTAAAGAAATTTAACACAGACTGTAAAGAAACTTTACACTTCCCACCAATCACTGAGCCTGTCGAGGCGGCTTGACAATCATTGATAAAGTGAGCCACGACTTTCCTTTCCAACTCTCCGTCAGCGAGTGCTGGGAGGCTTCACACACGTGCACCTCTGCGTCTGGAATATGCAATGGAGGTTGAATTGCTGAATGACAGCTGGATAAAGTACCCTACTCCCAACTGTTGTAAGCGTCTAACCTTTGCAAAAGGTGCTATGGACGCTGACCGTCAGTGTCATCCTTTTCCGAGCCGTTTCCAAAGTCCGGTCGTCTCGCCTTGACGGACGGGGAGTCGCCATCTATGCATGGCCAGCCTTCGTTCCAGTGCACCCGGTCCAGAAACAACATCCTTCCTCCGGGGGAGGTTTTGTCATAGCCGTGGTACAGAATCCAATCCTCACCGGAGTCATCCGTCACGATCTCGGAATTGTGGCCGGTGCCGGTGAAATGGTCGTTGCCATGGATGAATACCTCGTGGCGGTTGTCCATCATTGATTCGCCTTTCCGGTTCAGGTAGGGGCCGAACAGATTGTCCGAACGTCCGACGACGGTGGTGTACGTGCTGTTGAGGCCCTCGCAGCAGCTGCCGATCGAGGCGAAAAGATAGTACTTCCCGTCTTTTTTGTGAATATAAGTGCCTTCGTAGGCTGTGCCGGCCACTTTGACCGGCGCCGCCCCTTCTTTCAGGGACAGGCCGTCGGACGACAGCTCGGCATAGTATATTCCGTGAAAACTGCCCCAGAACAAGTATTTCCTGCCCCCGTCCTCGATGTAGAACGGATCAATGCTGTTCTGGACTTTTATGCCGTTGCTCCTGAACATCATCCCTTGGTCTATGAACGGACCGCAGGGACCGGACGCAACAGCGCATCCGATCCCGCACGTCCACTCACCGCCCCAGACCGACATTGAATAGTAGAGAACGTACTTGTCTCCTATCTTGTTGATGTCCGGAGCCCAGATCCCACCGTCTTCCTCGAAGGTTGGCCTTGTCGATTCTGAGAAGGCCGTGCCGACGAACTGCCAGTCCACCAGATTCTTGGATCTGTAGATCGGCACATTTCGGACATCCTCAGTGGCAAACAGGTAGAAGCAATTGTCGTCAGCCTTGATGACGGTCGGGTCGGGAAGGCTTCTGCGGATGACCGGGTTGGAATATTCAGTGCCGTCCCCGGTCGATGGCGAATCCGTTACCTTGATCTCGTCTGGGTCAAGATACTTTTTCCCGCAGCACAGGCAGGCGGTCCCTCCAAGGACGACCAATAGGGCGATGGCGATGAACCGATGCTTGCTCATTTCAGTCACTATTCTTTGGAAGCTGTTTTGTCTGATGATTTTTCACTTCAAAGAACATTTCAAGCAAATCAAAACAGCTTCTTAGTTGGTACGATACTTTACTTTTTGCGCTCAAGAAAACGTTCGGCGCGGCCCGGTGTGAGCAGCTCCCACAGCGAGGCGACTGTCCAGCCAG
>CAKVBK010000194.1 GCA_934725285.1 uncultured Bacteroidales bacterium
TTATTAGAAATCAATTATTTAGCAAAAGTGGTCACTCAGCCCGATTGCTGTAGTGCTACTTTTGCGCTGAACTAAAGATTAAGAATATGACCATCGGCGGGATGGAGGTGAACAACATTCTCGCATACGTCCTCAATGACAATCAACTCGACACGCTTATCCGTACTGATGCCATTCTCGGAATGGACTTTCTGAAACTCGCCAGGAATATCAGCATTGACTTCAAACGCAGCACTGTCACATTCGGGCATATTGACAGAAAGTCAAACGGTTACATTCCGAACCTTTACATAGAACCAAACAACACTCTATGCCTGTCGGCTAATATCAACAACGAACCACAGAACCTCAAACTGGACACAGGCTGTACTCTGACAGACCTGTCGTATATATGGTATTGCGCACATAAGTGACGAACTGAGCTTCGATGAGATTGCGGAGATAACGGATTCCACACCGGACAGCGCAAAGGCCAACTGGCACAATGCGAAAGTCAAGGTTTACAATTATCTGAAAGAATACTATGGATAAAGAAACGAATATAATTGGTACCGGCAAACGGATGCCATACAAGATTCCTGATGGAATGCTTGACAAAATCGAGCGCAATGTCCTGAATGCAACTGGATGCGGGCGGAAGCCTTCTCACAGACTACGCATGGTCAGCATTGCCATTACCGTGGCAGCAGCATTGATCTTGATAGCGACATTTGCGTGGCATCGTCAGCCCGTCCCGATGAATTCCCTGGCGGAAGTGCAGCAGGCTTTCGCAAACCTTGACAATGCAGATCAGGCATTCCTGAGCGAAATTTACAACGAAGACACATTTATGAACATAAATTATTAGAAGAAAGATGAAAACAATATTAAGAACAATAATCGCGTCGTCATTCGCAATCCTTATGTCAATGACATTGTCCGCCCAGCCTAACGGAAAGAAAATCAGCCGTGAGGAACTGGCCGTAAAACAGGCCGAGCACATCTCCACGGAACTGGCGTTTGATGATGCGACAAGCAAGAAATTCAAGGAGACCTACTGCAACTTCCAGAGGGAACTCTGGGCATTAGGACCGAGCCTTGGAAAGCAGCAGTCGGAGAACCCGAGCGAAGATGAGATGACGCAGCGTTTCGAGCGCAGTCAGAAGATTCTGGACCTTCGCAGAAAGTACTACGACATTTACAGCACTTTCTTGACACAAAAGCAGATATCACGGGTTTATGAGATCGAACGAGATATGATGCGCAGGCTCTCGCAGCCGAAGCCGCAGGGCGGGGCAAGACCACAGCAACCATCAAAACAAAGAGGCAATGCGCAGAGATAGATTGTATTATGGCACCGTCGCCCTTTTGATATCATTGACAGGCTGTTCTTCAAAAGAGGAACAGCCTTCCGGCGGCGACAGAGACGACAAAGGCTCGGAAGCATTGACACTCAAAGAGCGTGTCGAGTCAATGATGGTGAAAGTCGAGGGAGGAACTTTCATTATGGGACAGACGACATCCGGCCTGGATAGCAGGACATTGACAAGGGCGGAGTCAGACGCGCAGGACAACAATGACCCGCGCCCGGACGAGCTTCCGCTCCACAAGGTGACATTGTCCGATTTCGAAATATCGAAGTACGAAGTCACTCAAGGTCTTTGGAAAGAAGTGATGGGGACATTGGAGCCTTGCTGGTCGGCTTCGGAATATGGCGAGGATGAAGACCGTGCAATGGACGGCGTGGACTGGGACGACGCCAACCGGTTCATTGACAGACTCAATGCGCTGACCGGAGGAGACTGGAGGCTTCCGACCGAGGCCGAATGGGAGTTCGCGGCAAGGGGAGGAGTAAAGAGCAAGGACTACCGCTACAGCGGCAGCAATAGTGTCTATGAATC
>CAKVBK010000195.1 GCA_934725285.1 uncultured Bacteroidales bacterium
ACGTGGAACGCCACGCGGAGCTCCTCGATCTCCTCGTCGGTGATCGGGTTCAGTTTGCCAAGCGGAGCGGCCAGAATCAGCGAGCGGGCGCTGAAGTCGGCCACCTCAAGACGGTCGAACGTGTTGATGAGCTGGTCACCTGTCACTACCACCGAGTCGTTCTCCAGCATCACGAACGGCCTCTGTTTGAACTCGTCCGCAAGTTCATTCAGATGTTCGTTGTACTGGCTTCCGAACGGGAATGTCGGGATGTCCTGAAGGAAAATCCAGCTCTCAGGGATGGTGCGCACGTCGAATTTCACACCCGTTGTGCAGAATCCCATCAAGGCCGGTGACTGGGTCAGGATGATTGAGTTGACCTTCGGGTTGCGACGGTAGATTTCGTAGTGAAGGGCTACCGAACGGCTGGCCTTTTTCCCGGCCTCCACCATTCCGTCCTTTACCTGCACGATGTCTTCCGGCTCAAGATCCCAACGCTGCATGCTGGACGGGGTGATGAGAAAATCATTGCCTCTCCATCGAACAGAAGCCGTACCGTACGAGCTGCACATGAGTCCCTGCGAGCAGGCTCTGCGGACAATCTTGCAGATTTCAGCGCGGATCGCCCTTTCGTCGGAAGGGTGGGTGACGTTCATGAAATGTTGGAACGGAACGTTGACGGCCTTCTCGTGCTGGAGGATCTGATCCTCGCTGAGGTACTTAGGCTCGCCCAAAGTCTTTGCGTTCAGAATCGTGCGGGCGCAGAGCTCAAGGGTCTCGAATCTCTGGTAAGCGTCGGCGATGTCCTCCCCGGCGACAACCACTCCGTGGTTCTCCATGATGACGGCCTTGTAGTCAGGGTTCTTCTTGAACTCGGCCACGATCTTCTTTCCAAGAAGCTCGCTTCCCGGAAGGGCATATTCAGCGAATCCGACAGGGCCGCAGGTCGCGCGCGCCTGAGGAATTATGCTCGTGTCCGGGACCTGGTGAACCATGCTGAATGTCACCAATCCAGGAGGATGGGCGTGGATGACTGAATGAATATGCGGGTTCATCTTGTAGATGGCCTTGTGGAACGGGTACTCGGAAGATGGCCTATGGGGACCTACGATGGTTCCGTCAGCCTTCACGCACATAATGTCCGCTGGAGTCAGCGAACCTTTGTCAATCGCTGCCGGAGTGATCCACATGTCTCCGTTGTCGTCCATGATGGACAGATTTCCTCCGGAGGTGGTGGTCATCTCGCTGCGATAGATCCTGCCGATGATGATAGCGATCTGCTCGGCCGGATGCATCAGATTTACGTCAAGTTGTTTCATAATATTAATGAGTTACATTAAATTGTCTAATTTAAGCCAGCATCACCTGGCCTCCCGTCACAGGAATCGCCTGTCCGGTCTCTCCGGTCTGGTCGATGGCGTAGAGGATGGCCTTGCAGACGTCCACAGGGTTGCAGCCCTTGCGCATAGGCACCTGGGCGAGGTAGTAATCTTTCACGTCCTGCACTGTCTTCGCTCCAGGAACCTTCCCGGCGTTGAGGTACTGGATGAACAGCCCGTTCTCCGGATTGCTCCACAGCGGTCCGTCGTAGTAGTTGCCAGGGCAGATGCTGTTGACTTTCACCCTGTAAGGAGCGAGCTCAAGGGCGAAGGACTGGGTCAGACCTATTCCTCCGAACTTGCCGCCGGCGTAGGCAAAATTGGCCTTGCTGCCGCGCAGGCCACTCTTGCTGTTGACCTGGATGATGTCGGCGAAATATTCAGGGTCGTACTTTGTCTCGATCTTCATGATGTGCGATGCGGCCTTGGCGCAGAAGAAGTAGGCCTCGTAGTTGATCTTGGTGACGAACTCGAAGTTCTCCGGGGTCATCACGTCCAAT
>CAKVBK010000196.1 GCA_934725285.1 uncultured Bacteroidales bacterium
TAGGGATTGCCACTTTCCCATTTTACATACACACTTGTCGCTGACTGTTTACCGGCGCGGAATTGTGGTATTCCGGTCAGGTGCGTGGGAAGGCGTACGAATAAGCCTGATTAACAGAACAATTCGTCCAGCATGACTTCGTTTTGGACGAGGCCACTGTGGGTGTTATGCTTGAGACCATTGGTTGAGATAAGGGTCAGTAGGACAGATTTCCAAATCTACCAATAACTTTCTGCGTCTTATCAACTGGATTTTCTGCGCAAATGTGGCCCTTGCGCAAATTATCGGATTATTTTCTGCGGAACGAGGCCGAATTTGCGTCCTTGTGCAGTTTATCCGCTGAAAGACATAATATGTTCCAAAGATTTCGTACATAAAGCGCCCTTGGGCGTACCAATAATGCGAGAACTGAATTGGTACAGGAGTAGGGACTTGTGTGTACCAACGGGATGAGAAATTGCGGTTGGTACAGAAAAGGGAAGTTTGGTGTACGAAAGGGGAATGGAGTGGTCGAAAGGGAGATGATGGGATGAGGTGAATAGGCGATGTGGGGGTGAAGGAATATTCTTGAAATAATTTCGCTGATAGATGGGTTACAAACCGGCTGAAATTTCATAAGTGGTAAACATAGTTATTTACTCTTATGAAACTGTCAGATTTTTACGATGAGGATATCATCGTGGGGCTCTTTTATGGGGAACTCAGGGGGATGTTGGAAACTATCCGGCGCAAGGTGTTCAACGGGCGTGTGGAATTCGATGAGATGGTCAGCGAGCTTTATCTCTTTCTGGCTTTTGATGACTGGCGGAGACTTAGGACTTTCGATGCCCGGAACGGGTGTTCGCTGAAGACCTGGCTGTCAACGGTCGCATGGAGGTTCTTTATCGGACACCGAAGGTGGTTCTTCACCTTGCCGTGGGAGAGTTCTGAGGCTTGTCCATGCTGTTCATCAAAGGAAGTGACGGATCGGGTGGACGTGCGTACGACCCTTGACGCCATGCCAAATCCACGGTATGCGGAGGCGGTGAATCTTCTTGTTCTGCGTGGGTACGAGGTGAAGGAGGTGGCGGAGCTTTGGCATACCAGTGTGCCTAATGTCTACAACATCAGGCATCGGGCTGTCAATCAGTTCAGGGAATGTTATCTGTCTTCGGCGAAAAGGGTGATAATCGGATAAAAAACATTATCTTTGTGGCGAATATTACGACCTAATGCATTACAATAGATTTGCCCTGATGTTGATTCTCCTGATGTCGTGCCTGTCTTCCCTTGCCGGGACAAGACGGGCTTTGGTCATTGGGATCGGGACCTATGAGGATCCTCAGTGGATGGTCATCAACGGGGACAGGGATGTCAAGATAGTAGTGGAGATGCTGAAACTGAACGGTTTCCACGACATCGTCACTCTGGAGCAAGAAGAAGCTACCAAATCCGCCATTGTCACGGAGTTCAATGCCTTGGCGGGAAGATGCGCTGAAGGCGACACGGTTTATATTCATTTCTCGGGCCACGGGCAGCGGATGACGGACATCGATGGCGATGAGGAGGACGGCTGGGACGAGTCGTGGATCCCTTATGACGCTTACAGGAAGTACTGCGACAAGGACCACGGGGAGAGGCATCTCTGCGATGACGAGATCGGAGTGTTGCTCACGAATATTCGTAAAAGGGTGGGTGAGTGCGGAGTGGTCGCTGTGGCGGTTGATGCGTGCCATGCTGGGGACTCGACAAGGAAAACCGCCAAAAGCGGTGGCACAGTACGAGGCGTGTATGACAACTTCATCATCCCGGGGAAGCATAGGGCGAACAAAAGGAAGCAGGTTCCGGAGCGGTGGCTGAC
>CAKVBK010000197.1 GCA_934725285.1 uncultured Bacteroidales bacterium
AGCACGTCGCACGCCCCCGACCGAGGATGCGCCCCGTGGTGATGTCTCATGTCGATCACCTCTCCGGAGCACTTGACCCCTTGGAAAGCCGCCTCCAGCACAGCCTCAGGGCTTCCCACAAAGGTCACAACGGTCCTGTTGGTCGCCTCCCCCGGATCCACGTCAAGCACCTTGACGCTCTCCTCGTTGCCATCGACATTCACCTTAGCCGATGCGATCGCGTTCACAATCTGGTCTATCACATTCCTGTCCCGCCCCTCGCTGAAATTGGGCACGCATTCTATAATCTTTGCCATAACGGTTATGTGTTTTTAATATGTGGCTATAAATTTATGAATATTTTCCCAAATTTCATTGCAAACCCAAAGGGAATCTTCCGATTCTCTTCGAAATGTGAATCATTCCGCATTCTATGCAGTCATAACCGTCTCTGTCAGTACCTGAAAAGGCATTCTGATGTACCAACGTGCTCTCTGCTTCGTTTTGTACATCAGAACACCTTTTGGTGTACCAACTGTCTTTCTTGGGTAGTTTCGTACAGGAAAGCCTTAATTATGTACCTGAAGTGCTTCAATACCTAAAGTGTTTGTTCTCAATTAGTAGGAGAATCTACTCCGCCTTCCGCCAGCGGATGTAGGACTCGTTGCGGTAGGAGCGGCGGTGCACGTTGATGCCGAACTCCACAACTTCCCCTTCTTCCGGAATATACCAACCGTAGGAAGAGGCGCTTCCGACGAGGTAGATCGCATTGTCCACTCCGAAGGTGGCGAGCGTGGCGGCGAAGTCCTGCATGGTCATCTCTTCCTGTGAGACAGCGATGAATATCTCGCCGTTTTTCGAACACAGCGCCTTGCGTATAGTGGCGCTCTTTAGATTGTTCTCGACCGGAGTGCCGTTGTCCACGAGAGGATATTGCCTGAAGAAATAGCCTTCAGTCTCGACTGCCTTGTCGAAAAGATCCGTGTTTTCGGCGACTCCGATTGTGATCTGGCCGTCTATGATGGCGCAGTAGCCTTTCTTGGATATTCCCTGAGCCAGCACGTCACCTTTGAGCACGAAGGAGCCGAGGATCTTGCGGTTGTCCGCCCGGATGTCCGCCGCCTGTGCCGCAAGGACATATTCACTCTTGTCTTCCTCAGGAACGCCGACGGAGAGTTCCGGTACAGCGCAGTGCGGAATGTACAGCGTCAGCGGGATGCCGCTTGCGATCGTGGTGTCTATTTTCTCTGAATATGCCACTCCGCAGGAGTCCGGGTCTTCCGTGACAACCGTAGTCAAGGAATCGGCCTTTGTCTCGACGCTCTCCTCGAACAGGCCGGTCTGGTCGTCATTCACGGCCTTTTCGCCTCTCCCGCAGACCGCGACCAGAGCCACCGCAGCCAGAGCAAGCAGTACGATGACAGGAACCAGCCATTTTGGCCGCTTGGGAGGCCTGTTCCCGTTGATGTCCCGACCTTTGTCACCTCCTATGAAGATGACCTCGTCGTCCCGTACATTATCGTAGTCCTGTCTGTTCATTTGAGTCTTCGTTTAGTCGTTGTCATCATTGCCAAGAGCGGACTTCAAGGCTTTCAGAACTTCCCTTGACAGCCCGTCGGAAAGCACCACGTTGAACCTGTCGCAGTCCGACAAAGCCAACGTCTGTTGCGAGATGTTGATCTCTGAGACAAAATCCAGATTGATGATGTGGCTTTTTCCGGCCCTCACGATATTCTTGTCCGCGACATCACCGATCACATCGGACAAACTGTTGTGAATCCACCCCAGCTTGTACGTCACCAATGTGCCCTTGCTGCCTTTCACCACATCAAGAACAGTGAA
>CAKVBK010000198.1 GCA_934725285.1 uncultured Bacteroidales bacterium
ATTCCAAATTTACAAAAACTTTCGCTATTTTCCTAATATTCAATCAATTAAATTTCATCGAACTCACGTTAATATAGCAATATTTTCGCAGATGACAACACCTGTGAGGATGGCTCCAAAGCAAAGATAACGGGATTGAGTGGCGAGCCAGACGGTGATATTCAATATATTAAAGGAATGTCTTTAGGTCGACTCGGCTAAAGACAAGATGATTTCATGCTGATATTCAAGGAATTAAGCGCCACTCATTGAGAATGATGCCGTGGCGGATAAATGGTTGGTAATCAAGGATAAGAACACTTGTTCCGGTGGTGGAAACGGCATTAGGACACCATTCCATAATTCTGAATATCAATCTATTAAGTACCACGAATGATAGTCCAACCCCATTCCTAAACATTCAAACACAGTTCTCTCCCTAACTATGCCATGCTAATACACAGCAATAAGATTCCCGAATACACACGAGAAAGCTCAATTGTTATCGGCAAAAGCACAATTTTATCATAAAGTGATTATCATAAAATGATAAAATGTTGCATTTACAATGTAAAATATTGTTAATTAGACAGATCCGTCAGAACAGACTTCACTGGAAATCCATATTTCCGCAACAGGATCAAATAGATAAAAGGTTGCTTACCCACAACCGTAGGGTCTATCAAGTCTACGACCTCTTTTTGGATGTCTGGATCCGCGAGCGATACCTGAAGTAGGGGCAAGCGGAGGATTAGATCAGTTCGCGGATGATCTCGTCGGAGGTGAAGAAGTGGTCTTCGGGGATGCGGATTCTGGTGCCGCGGACTTCCAAAACTCCTTCGCTCAAAAGGGTGTCAATGACATAGCGGTCTGCCAATGAATATAATTCCGTGGCTTCAAGGCCTTTGTCGGTGCGAAGAGCCAGCATTATCCTCTCAACACGAATATCCTCCGGTGAAAGGGTCTCTGAACTTCTTGAATATGTTGTAAGATTCCTGCCCAGACTACCATCTGCTTTTTTATTCGGATCATTGTCCCGTTTCGCTGTCGAAGTTCTGCGCGGAAGTTCCTGACTGTTCCATGAGCGGACATTGCCGGTCAAAGAGTGGGCGCCGGGGCCGAGGCCTACGTAAGGAACTCTGCGCCAGTAGGCGCTGTTGTGAACAGCCTCGAAGCCTGGCTTTGCAAAATTGGAGATTTCGTAATGATGATAGCCGGACTGTCCCAGGCAATGACACAGGATGTCGAACTGCCGACGGCATTGCTCCTCGGAAGCCTCGACGTAACGGCCATCAGCGACCATCTTGGCGAGGGCACTTCCCTCCTCTATTGACAGTTGATAGGCTGAGATGTGCTCCGGAGCAAGGTCCAGAGCCTTTTCTATCGTGTCTTGCCATGTTTCATCCGTCAGTTGGGAAAGTCCGAAGATCAGGTCGATGCTGATGTTCCTGACTCCACATTCGCGGAGTATCCGGAAAGCATCAACGGCTCTGCGGGCGTCGTGTCTGCGGTTCATCCAGCGGAGGATTCCGTCATCGAAAGACTGGACACCCATGCTGATCCGGTTCACGCCAAGGGCAGTAAGTCCGCGGACATATTCGTGCCTCTTTTCCACTATATCTTCTGGGTTCACTTCCATGGTGAACTCCTCGAAGCGTTCCGTCGGGACGGTCACTTCGACAGGCTCAGTGACCAAAGGAGCCAGATCAAAGACCGAGAAAACCGGCTCAACAACCAGAAGGACAGGTTCGGCAACGGCAGCGTCAGAAACAGAGATCTTTT
>CAKVBK010000199.1 GCA_934725285.1 uncultured Bacteroidales bacterium
GAATATATTCATGGAATATGAAAAAAAGTTTTGTGATCATGGCTTCAGCGCTTGCGATGGCGGCCTGCGGCCCTAAACAGCAGGTTGAGAAGGTTCCGGCCATTGACCTTGCGAACCTTGACACTACCGTCTCTCCGGCGGTGGATTTCTACCAGTATTCCACCGGTGGATGGCAGAAGAACAACCCTTTGAAGCCTGAATATGCCCGTTTCGGCTCCTTCGATCAGTTGAGGGAGAACAACGTCAAGAGACTCAATGACTTGTTCGCCGAGATGGGGACACTGAAGACGGAAAAGGGTACAGTCGAGCAGAAGATCTCCGACCTTTACAAGCAGGGGCTCGACTCCACAAGGCTGAACGCCGAGGGTGCGGCCCCGTTGAAGAAATATGTCGATGAGATCTACGTTGCGGCAGACAAGGAAGCCCTCGTGAAGATCATCGCCGGGCTGCACAGCGTCTCCGAAAGCTCGTTCTTCGGGGCGTATGTGATGTCAGACCTTGCCGACAGCGACAACCAGATTCTTTACCTTGGACAGGGCGGACTCGGAATCGGTGACCGTGACTATTACGTCGAGGCCGAGAACGCCGCGATCAAGGAAGGCTACCGTAATTTCCTTGCCAAGGTGTTCACACTGACCGGAACCGCCGAACCGGAGAAAGCGGCTGCCAACGCCCTTGCGGTCGAGGACGTGCTCGCGACGAACTCATGGACCAGTGTTCAGGAAAGGGACATCCAGGCCCAGTACAATCCTTGCAGCACCGAGGAACTTGTCAAGAACTATCCTGGCTTCGACTGGAAGCTCTACTTCGAGACCAGGGGAATCGCTGACCAGCAGAAACTTATTGTCGCCGAGCCTTCTTTCTTCAAGGCTTTCTCTGAATATTTCGCCGGCGCTGACCTGGCCGTCCTGAAGGACTATGTCGCCGGCCAGCTCATCCAGGGCGCGACCGGATCCCTCAGCGATGACTTCTACACCGCGTCATTCGATTTCTTCAGCACTCAGATGTCCGGAATCAAGGAGCAGAAACCTCGCTGGAAGAGGGCGATGCAGGTTCCGAACAGCATCCTCGGAGAGGCTGTCGGAAAGATGTACGTGGCGAAATACTTCCCGGAGTCCTCCAAGACAAAGATGCTTGATCTCGTGGAGAATCTCAAGAAGGCTTTCAGCCAGCACATCGACGAACTGGATTGGATGAGCGACTCCACAAAGGCCAAGGCTCACGAGAAACTGGACAACTTCACCGTGAAGATCGGCTATCCTGACAAATGGAAGGATTACTCCACTCTTGACATCGATCCTGAGAAGAGCTACTACGAGAACCTTCGCGCGGCCGGCGCATGGTACACGGCCGACAACATGTCCAAGCTCGGCCAGCCGACCGACAAGACCGAGTGGGGGATGTCTCCTCAGACGGTCAACGCCTACTACAATCCTACGACCAACGAGATCTGCTTCCCTGCGGCCATCCTTCAGCCTCCGTTCTTCAACGCAGACGCAGACGATGCCGTCAACTACGGCGGAATCGGAGTCGTGATCGGCCACGAGATGTCCCACGGATTCGATGACCAGGGCCGTCTATTTGACAAGGACGGGAATATGGCCGACTGGTGGACGGCTGAGGATGCCGAGAAATTCAACGCAAAGGCTCAGGTGCTTGTCGCTCAGTTCGATGAGGTTGAGGTTGTGCCGGGAGTTCATGCCAACGGCCAGCTTTCACTCGGTGAGAACATCGGTGACCA
>CAKVBK010000200.1 GCA_934725285.1 uncultured Bacteroidales bacterium
GTCAAGGAAAGGCTCATCAGAATGACGCTCAAGGGATTCGCTGAGGAGACAGCGTCCGAGTCCCCTGCCCCTGGCGGTGGCTCGATCTCAGCATATATGGGCGCTCTCGGAGCGGCTCTCGGCACGATGGTCGCCAATCTTTCCGCCCACAAGAGAGGCTGGGATGACCGCTGGAAGGAGTTCTCAGACTGGGCCGAGAAGGGACATGCTGTGATGCAGGAGCTGGTTAGCCTTGTGGATGAGGACACAGCGGCGTTCGACAAGATCATGGCCGCGTTCGGACTTCCTAAAGGCACGGAAGAAGAGAAGGCTGCCCGTGCTGAAGCCATCGAGAAGGCCACACTTTACGCCACACAGGTACCTCTGCGCACGATGAAGGCTTCGTTCAAGGCCTTTGAGATCACAAGGGCGATGGCCGAGACCGGCAATCCGAATTCCGTCTCCGACGCGGGAGTCGGTGCGCTGGCCGCCCGAAGCGCGGTTCTCGGAGCGCAGCTCAACGTGAAGATCAACGCGGCTTCCCTGAACGACAAGGCCAAGGCCGCTGAACTGGTCGCTGAGGCCGACGGAATCGCTGCCAAGGCCATCAGAGAAGAGAAGGAGATTCTGGACATCGTAAACTCGAAGATCAATGGATAAGTTTCAGGAAGAGATACTTGCGGGCATTCCGCAGGACAGGCTCCCGGAGCCTAAGCCTTACGACAAAACCATAAACCATGCTCCCAAGCGCAAGGACATCCTCACGGCCGAGGAAAAGGTGCTGGCGCTGAAGAACGCGCTGAGATATTTCCCGGCCAAGTTCCACGCTAAACTGGCACCGGAGTTCGCCCAGGAACTGAAGGACTACGGACGGATCTACATGTACCGCTTCCGCCCGTCCTACGACATCTACGCCAGACCTATTGATGAATATCCTTGCCGGAGCCGTCAGGCAGCGGCCATCATGGCGATGATCCAGAACAATCTGGACCCAAGGGTGGCGCAGCATCCGCACGAGCTGATCATCTACGGAGGCAACGGGGCGATATTCCAGAACTGGGCGCAGTACCGGCTGACAATGAAGTACTTGGCCGAGATGACCGACGAGCAGACGCTATCAATGTACTCCGGCCATCCGATGGGACTTTTCCCAAGCCACAAGGACGCTCCGAGGGTCGTGGTGACCAACGGAATGGTCATCCCGAACTATTCAAAGCAGGATGATTGGGAAAGGTTCAATGCATTGGGAGTGTCACAGTACGGCCAGATGACCGCAGGATCGTACATGTACATCGGTCCTCAGGGAATCGTGCACGGAACAACGATCACCGTGATGAACGCGGCACGCAAGCAGCTGAAAGCCAAAGGCATCGCCGGAACGAGGGAGAACATGAAGGGAATGCTATTCGTGACGGCTGGACTCGGTGGGATGTCAGGCGCCCAGCCAAAGGCCGGCAACATCGCAGGTGTCGTGAGCGTCACCGCCGAGATCAATCCGTTGGCGGCCCGAAAACGCTACGACCAAGGCTGGGTCGATGAGCTGCATGAGAATCTGGACGAGATCATCCCTCGTATCCGCAAGGCGATGGATGGCAAGGAGACAGTCTCGCTTGCCTATGTGGGCAATGTCGTGGACCTCTGGGAGAGACTCGCGGGCGAGAATATTCCTGTGGATCTTGGCTCCGACCAGACTTCGCTCCACAATCCGTGGGCGGGTGGCTACTACCCTGTCGGACTGTCATTCGAGGAGTCCGTCAAGAT
>CAKVBK010000201.1 GCA_934725285.1 uncultured Bacteroidales bacterium
GAGAACACTCCGTTGAGGTTCTCGCCAGGGATGCCCATAAACTTCGGCAGACCGGCTCCTGTGCCGACAAACACGGCTTTGAAGCCTTCTTTGTCCATCAGCTGGTCGATTGTGACTGTACGGCCGACAATCACATCGGTCTCGATCTTGACTCCGAGAGCTTTTACTGAATCTATTTCACGCTTGAGGACAGTGTCCTTAGGAAGTCGGAACTCCGGGATGCCATATTCAAGGACACCTCCGGCTTTGTGAAGAGCCTCGAAGATGGTGACGTCGTAGCCTTTCTTGGCGAGGTCGGAGGCGCAGGCTAGGCCGGCAGGGCCGGAACCGATGACGGCGACTTTTGTGCCTCCGGTCCCTTCGACAGGCTCAGGGACCGAAGACTTTGGCTCAGTGATCGAAGATGTTGGCTCAGCAGTCGAGCCGGTCACTTCGACAGGCTCAGGGACCGAAGACGTAGGCTCAGCGGTCGAGCCGGTCACTGAGCTTGTCGAAGTGCCGGTGCGACTACTCTCCGCAGTGTGGTCAGCCACAAACCTTTCCAGTTTGCCTATGGCCACAGGTTCGCCCTTGACCCCAAGGATGCAGCTACCCTCGCACTGGCTTTCCTGCGGACAGACACGCCCGCACACGGCCGGCAGCGAGGAATCCTCGGCTATAATCGCAGCAGCGCCATCGATGTCTCCGACCGCGACCTTCGCGATGAAATCAGGAATCTTCACGCTGACAGGACAAGCCTGAACGCAGCGTGGATTCTTGCAGTGAAGACATCTGGAAGCCTCTGTCGTGGCCTCTTCAAGGTTGTAGCCGTAGCAGACCTCGTCAAAATTATGTGCGCGAACCTTAGGATCCTGTTCGCGGACAGGTACTCTTGGTATTCTCTGTGCCATTATATTCCCATTTTAGTTTTTTCTTCTGCCTCTTCGGCCTTGTACTGCCCAAGACGCCTCATAGCCTCGTCGAAATCCACGTCATAGCCGTTGAACTCAGGACCGTCCACACATGCGAACTTCGTCTTTCCGGCCACCGTCACGCGGCATGCTCCGCACATCCCGGTTCCGTCCACCATCAGCATGTTGAGGCTCACGTCCTCCGGGATGCCGAGTTTCTTGCAGGTGAGCGTGCAGAACTTCATCATTATCATCGGACCGATGGACACGGCCTGGGTATATTCCTTACCCTCGCTGACCAGTTTCTCAAGCAGCCCTGTCACCATGCCGTGGAACCCTTCTGAACCGTCGTCGGTGCAAAGATAGAGGTTGTCGCATGCGGAGGCCAGTTCCTCTTTGTAGATCAGCAGGTCCTTGGTCTTCGCTCCGATGATGACATCTACAGCGACGCCTCTCTCGTGCAGCCATTTCGCCTGTGGATAGACCGGAGCAGTGCCGACACCGCCGGCGATGAATATGTACCTTTGGCCTTTCAGTTCCTCCTCGGTCTTGTCAACGAACGCGGAAGGGTTGCCCAAAGGACCCACGACATCGCTGAAGAATTCACCTTCAGCCTTGGAGATGATCGCGGCGGAGGACGCTCCGATGAGCTGGGTGACGATTGTCACCGTGCCGGTCTCCCTGTTGTAGTCACTGATGGTAAGTGGTATTCGTTCGCCCTTCTCGTCGGAACGGACGATCAGGAACTGCCCCGGCTTGGCGGCCTCGGCAATCCTCGGAGCCGACACCACCATCTTGCAGATGTTCGGAGTCAGCATCACTCTTTCAAGAATCTTGAACATAA
>CAKVBK010000202.1 GCA_934725285.1 uncultured Bacteroidales bacterium
CCATAAGACTGTGTGGGATAAGGAAGAACTTGTGCTGCCTGAGTTGTCCGGCTGCTGAGATGTCTGCATAAGTCGGTTTTCTCCGGTAAAACGTCATATAGCCGGACAAACAGCCCCCTCAGCGGTGTTTCCTCCGTGGAATCGTGGTTTGGCCGGACAAAACTCTGAAATTATTGCGTTTGTCCGTGGAAATGGGCTTTGGCCGGACAAAATAATATTCGATAAAATAAATGAGCATATTCAAAGAAAAAGAGGGATGTTGCGAGGCAACGTTTCGGTCTGGCGGACCGTATTGGCACGCCTATACTTCGGGAAAGGAAACTCCATTGCTTTTCGATTGTCGTGAGGATCTTGTGTTTGTTATGAATGTGGTGGCGCAGGCTGCAACCCTATTTCCAGAGTTTCGGATTATCGCGTTCGAGGTGATGAACAACCATTTTCATTTTGTGGTTTCAGCGGAGGAGAACTCTGTCTTGGCGTTTTGGGCATTCATAAGGAAAAGGCTGGCGAGATCGTTTCCTCTGATGAAGGGTCTTCAGGTCACACTCAAGTCGATAGAAGATTTGGGGTCATTGCGCAATAACATCGTCTATACCAACCGCAACGGTTATGTGGCGGATCCGGCTCATACCCCGTTCAGTTATCCATGGGGAACTGGACGCTATTACTTTTTGGACTGGCCAAGGGGTAAGGCATTGGCTCGGATATTCGTGGATGACAGGAGAAAGATGTTCAGATGCCGCACCCCTATACTTCCGGAAGAGTGGGAGGTCATAGGCGGCTACATCGCCCCGTGGAATTACTGCTCCGTCAAGTTCGGCATGGCGATGTTTCGGGACGCGCATCACTACTTCATGATGGTGAGCAAGAACGTGGAGGCGTATGCGGAATTGGCTGCAGGACTAGATGATGGTGAATTCCTTACGGATGCTGAGCTGTTCTCTCGTTTGAGTTCGTTACTGCGGTCTGACTACGGCATCTCCTCCATCAAGGACTTGACCAAGCCTCAGAAATTCGATCTCGCCCGTAAACTCCGATATGAATTCCGTTCCTCCAACGGTCAGGTCAGTCGTGTGCTCGGTTTGTCCCGGTACGAGATTGATTCGCTTTTCCCTCTGACGGCGGAAAAGTGAGAATCGCTTTCAGTGGCATTGGAAAATCTGCGTCAGCACTTTCGCATTATGAATAGTCTTATCACCTGTTTTTTCGTGTATAGTTTCAGGGGCAGCCCTTTCCGTGTGCGTATCTGAACCCCAAGTCACACATTTTGTCGGCCTTGTCAGGATCGCCGCTTCTGGCCTCGTCACGGCATTCACGAAACTTCGCTCTTGATTCGGGCAGCAACTCCGGCGCGAGAAAATAGGCTATCTCCCGTACGTACTTGTTCCGGCTCCTGCCGATGGTCTTGATGACAAGATAAAGGAATGGTGGGGGAGCACGAAAGGCGGGGATCTTGACCTGCGGACGTTCCACAGGTACAGGCGGGACATCGAGGAGATCTTCGTGTGAGGATTGAGTGCAGACGCGCCGGCAGCTCATCGACATATTACATCTCAAAGAAAGGCGCGTGTCCTGACGACCGGCTCCGCCTGACCTGCATCAACGCCTTCCTGATGGGGAATATGCTGACTGACGACCGCTTCCCGAAGGACCGCGTGTTCATCAGCGCCAGCTACAACAATGAATATGCGAGGGTGGTCGCGAGGGCGATATCCCTGAACAGGGTAATATT
>CAKVBK010000203.1 GCA_934725285.1 uncultured Bacteroidales bacterium
TTCCTGTACTCTGAAGAACGTGTGCTGTCCGAAGAACCGTGCCTACGCTTGAATGAGTGTATATTCTGAAATCCTCATCGTGGTCGATTCCCATGGTGGCTTCCATGATGAGCCCGGTTATCGGTTTTCCGTCGGCGATGTGTGCGTCTATCCCGATGATTCTGGCCGCCCTGACCGGAATCCCTCCAGTGTCGGTAGCATACAAGACACGGACAGATCCTTTCTCGATAAGGTATATGAGTGTTTGCTCATTGTCGTCTTTTGTCGCGTGGTTGCCGGGAAGAGCTGTGATTGTGATGTCTCCGCATTGCGCTTTCTGACCGACCGCAAGGCCGATGACCTTTGGCGCGGGTTTCCCGAGTTTGGAGGCGGCCGCGGCGAAATCTGCCTTTGCCCTTTCGAGCCAGGTGTCTCCTACATAGACCACGCTTGCCTTGAGAGTCTCGATAGCAGTCTTGGAGTTGTAATGGTCTGGATGTGAATGAGTGTAGAAGACGGCATCAGGCTGTTTGAACCCAGACGGGAGCATATCTGAGTCAGACTGAGTGAAGTCAATAAGGACGCGGTTGTCAAGAAGTACGCTGGAAAGTCTCCTCAGTTCACCTCTTTCATCCACACCGTTCCAGTCCGCCGCTCCGGTTCCCAGGAACCTTACAAGCAGATCCTCTTTGCCGGCTTCCCCTGATTCCGAAGAATATCCTGTCGTTGAAGGCCTTGACACAGAATTTTTTACAATCGAATATCCCGCTGTGATACCATTTGAAGTCTGTTGCCCGACGGAACCCTCCGCCGCTTGCAGAACCACAGACTTGGATATCGCTCCGGCGGCAACAGCCCCGGCACCTATCTTGATGAATCTTCTCCTGTCCATAATTTGCCATTTTATACCCTTTAGGCTTGAACCCGATGTGGCGCATCTATCGCCTTGTCCCCGTTCTCAAGCCTAAAGTGGGATGGATTCCTAATATTTTGACTGTAATATACGACAAATTTTGGATGCTGAGTATTATTGGAAGTAAAAACATTCCTGGACGGAAGCATATTCAGTCAATGAAAGAAGTCTCTGCGCTTGTAAGGATGCCTTTCGCCAGAGTGATTTCTTGTGCCGGCCTATGCGTATGGGGCTTGGTTTCACGCACTGACACCATTCTGTCACCCGTCCGTGAGCGAGATCGCCGTTCCCACTCACGGAAGAAGCTTCTGATGATGGTTCGTGCGCAGTCAGTCCGCTTCCACGCACGGAGTAAAGACTATTCAGTTCTTCTTTTTGGCCCCACGGCTGATATCCGGTGGAAAGATTGTTGCCCTGCCTTGTTTTTGGGCATCTTTCATCGCTAACCGAAATGCTTCACCCAAAGCTATTGAGGATTGCCTGAGATATTCAATCATCTCATTTTGGTTTACACTCACTGCCAGATCCGCTATCGCCAACGCCCTGATCATTGCCAGGACCGACATCTCGTTCCCGCCCCAAAGGGTCGTTACCATTGAAATCATCGCACTTTGCGTGATGTCAAGCGCAGTTTGCGGATTCTTCTTCACATCAATGTCCGTGTTGAACCTCAGTTGTCCATTGCTGTCTTGCAGTACTTCTAAAATCTTTTTCATAATTTTTGAATATTAGTGATGCGATAAATCGGTATCTATTATTTGTAATTCATTATATTTTAACACTTTATATATACTTTGGCTTGT
>CAKVBK010000204.1 GCA_934725285.1 uncultured Bacteroidales bacterium
GAGGTCGAGGTGACCTGGCATCAGTTCTGGGCTTTCTACAACGAGACGATGTCCGAGGGCAGAACCCCTCCGGAGAAGATCTACGCCAACAACAACCGTCCTGATGTCGATGCCGTCAGCGGTCCGACCCCACCGTTCGGATTTCCTGATCAGGGCTGGGGAATGGGCGAGAGGCCGGCGATCACGATGACGCACTACGCGGCGGAGACCTTCTGCCAGTGGCTTTCCCTCAAAACGGGACGCAACTACCGTCTCCCGACCGAGGCGGAGTGGGAATATGCAGCCCGTGGCGGCACCCAGACCCCGTACTTCTTCGAGGGCAGTCCGAAGAAATATTCAAAGGAGACATTCTGGAACAAGCTTTTCGGGGCGGACACCACCTCGATCGCAAGCTATGTGGTATATTCAGAGGACAGTTTCGGCAAGACTCAGGAACCTTCCGAGGTGAAGGCCAACCCGTTCGGGCTTAAGAATATGCTGGGCAACGTGATGGAGTATTGTTCAGACCGGTACGCCGCGGACGCATATTCAAAGATCACTGACGGTGCTTTGGATCCGAAGGGACCGGAGAGCGGCGATGAGTTCGTGGTTCGAGGAGGTGCATATTCGGATGACGCCTCGCTGGTCCGCTGCGCCGCGAGGGCTCACACCAAGAATGATGAATGGCTGCGCACTGACCCGCAGAATCCGAAGAGTATCTGGTGGTATTCCGACATCAAGGGAATCGGTTTCAGAGTTGTGTGCGACGTGCCTGAGGGAATTTTATAGATTATAATTTAATAACATAAAGACTATTAATAAAATGAGCAACAAAATGGACAGAAGATCCTTTCTTGGCAAGAGCGCCAAGATCGGTGTGGGTCTGGTAGGCGGCAGCGTCCTGCTGTCAGCCTGCGCAGGTGGCGATAAATCCGGCAAGATGACTCCCCTCAGGCAGCCGGGTGAGTACTATATTCCTGAACTTCCGGACAAGGCTATTGACGGAAAAGAGCTAAAGGTCGGCGTGATCGGTTGCGGCGGCCGTGGAAGCGGTGCCGTGGAGGATTTGCTGAACGCTGCCGATGGCATCAAAGTGACCGCTCTCGGTGATGTTTTCGCAGACCGTCTGAACAGCCTTCGTGACAGCCTGAAGAAAAACCGCAATCAGGAAGTCCCTGAGGATCACTGCTTCACCGGCTTCGATGCCTATAAGCAGGTCATTGACTCAGGAGTTGACATGGTCATTGTGGCCACTCCTCCGGTTTTCCGTCCAACTCATTTCCAGTACGCCACTGAGAAAGGTGTCCATTCGTTCCTTGAGAAGCCTATCGCTGTCGATGCGAAGGGCTACCGCCAGATCATGGCGACAGCGAAGCAGGCTGAGGCCAAGGGCCTTAGCGTCGTGACCGGAACCCAGCGCCACCATCAGAGGCCTTATGTCGAGTCGTTCAAGAAGATTCAGGAAGGCATGATCGGTGAGATCACAGGAGGCAACGTCTACTGGAATCAGGGCATGCTTTGGTACAAGGAGCGTCAGCAGGGCTGGAGCGACATGGAATGGATGATCCGCGACTGGGTCAACTGGAAATGGCTTTCCGGAGACCACATCGTCGAGCAGCACGTGCACAACATTGACGTGTTCAACTGGATGATCGGAGGGCACCCTATCAAGGCGAC
>CAKVBK010000205.1 GCA_934725285.1 uncultured Bacteroidales bacterium
TTCTGATGAAAGTCCGGAAGAGTGTTGATCGAATCGTCCCCGATCACCGTAAGCAGATCCAGATTGTACTTGTTGGTAACCTCGGACAGTTTCTGGGCCACATTGACACTCCGGATGTTGTCCGCGATGAGATCCGACACATAGTTGCTCATCTTGTAATACTCCATTATAGAGATCACGCTGGAGACAAGCAGAGTCACAGCTATCGCGCTGAGACTCAGTGTCAGCTTCATCCTCATCGTGAGTTTGAACTCCTTCAATCTGTCCACAAGTTTCCTGAACATTCCCTGACTGTCTGTTTAACTTGCAAACTTACACAAAATTCACGACAAAAGAAAAGCGGGTGTCACCTATGCCTCTTTTCCAGTTCCTTTTCAAGGTCGGCGATGCCGTAGCCTTTGCCGACAAGAAGAACGAGAAGATGGTAAACCAGATCCGAGGCCTCGTAGATCATCCGCTCATCATCTCCTTTCACAGCCTCGATGACGGTCTCGACCGCCTCCTCACCGACTTTCTGGGCCATTCTCGGAGTCCCGGCCTTGAATAGGGACGTTGTGTAGGACTTCTCCGGCATCTGCTCGTGGCGGCCTTTGATCACGCTTTCAAGTTCCCGGATGAAGCCTTGGCTTGAAGGAACGGCATCTCCCCAACATGTCTTTGTGCCTTTGTGGCAGGCCGGACCGTCAGGGATTGCGCGCACGAGGAGGGTGTCAGAGTCGCAGTCCACCGCGATGGTAACCAAATGCAGAAAGTTGCCGCTGGTCTCGCCTTTTGTCCAGAGAGTCTGGCGGGAGCGGCTGAAAAATGTCACAAGGCCGGAGGTCTGGGTCTTTTCGAGAGCCTCGGCGTTCATGTAGCCGAGCATCAGAACCTGAAGGGTGTTCTGGTCCTGGACGATTGCCGGCACGAGTCCGTCAGTACCAGCCTTAAGAGTTTGAAAATCAATCATATTCGTTAAAATTCATTTTATAGTCTCACATTAACTCCGTGAGCGCGGAGGGTTCTTTTCAAATCAGGGATGGAGATTTCACCGTAATGGAATATGCTCGCGGCGAGGGCGGCGTCGGCACGGCCAGTGGTCAAGACTTCCTCGATGTCAGCGATGCTCCCAGCCCCACCAGAAGCAATAACTGGGATAGTAAGTTCATCTGCGAGACGGGAATATGTGTGTACCGCATAACCGTTTCGGGTTCCGTCGTGATCCATTGAGGTGAAGAGAATCTCTCCAGCACCGAGGTTCTGGACTTCTTTGGCCCATGAATATAACTCCTTGTCGGTCGGGGTCTTGCCGCCGTGGGTCATTACTTGCCAGTGAGTGTTTTCGGTCATGAAAGTCGCTTCTCCGGTCGCTTCGACAGGCTCAGCGACCGTCCTAGCGTCAATCGCCACGACAACAAACTGGGAACCATAGCGCGAGGCAATCCGCGAAATGATCTCCGGACGAAGCACCGCAGCCGTGTTGACCGTGATCTTGTCCGCCCCGGCGTCCAGCAGCCTGGCCGCATCCTCGAACGTAGCGATTCCCCCACCCACAGTGAAAGGAATATCAATCCGTTCCGC